>DASWMR010000001.1:0-1551 GCA_036399635.1 Actinoplanes sp.
CACAGCACGTGCTTGCCGGCCTCGAGCGCCGCGATCGCGATCTCGGCATGGGTGTCGCCGGGCGAGCAGACGTCGACCAGCGCCACGTCGTCGCGGGTCAGCAGGGCACGCCAGTCGGTCTCGACGGACCGCCACCCCAGCTTCTCCGCCGCGGCGCCGGCCTTCGCCGCGTCGCGGCCGCACAGCGCGGTCAGGTCCGGCTGCAGCGGAAGGTCGAAGAACCGCCCGGCGGTCCGCCACGCCTGCGAGTGCGCCGCACCCATGAAGGCGTAGCCGACCATGCCGACGCCCAGAGTGCTCATCAGGACTCGAAGCCCAGCGGCAGGTACTGGGCCACGTTCTCCTTGGTCACCGTGGCCGACGCCAGTGTGATCGACGCGGGCACCTCCTGCTCCACCAGGTCGCTCAGCCCGCGGCCCTGCGCGATGAGACGGGCCAGGGACACCGCGGAGCCCGCCATCGTCGGCGGGTAGGTCACCGTCGCCTTGAGCACGGTGTTGTCGGCCTGGATCGCGCGCATCGCGTTGGCCGACCCGGCCCCGCCGACCATGAAGAACTCGCTCCGGCCGGCCTGCTGGATCGCGGCGAGCACGCCGATGCCCTGGTCGTCGTCGTGGTTCCACACGGCGTCCAGGCGGGGCGCGGCCTGCAGCAGGTTCGCGGTGACGCGCTGCCCGCCCTGCGCCGTGAAGTCGGCGGCCTGGCGCGGCCCGACCGAGAACCCGTACGTCGCCAGCGCGTCCTTGAACCCGCGGCTGCGCTCCTGGGTGAGCGGCAGGCTGTCGATGCCGGCGATCTCCCCGATGATCGGGTTCGCGACGTTGCGCTGCCTGAGCTGGGTGCCGATGTAGTTGCCGGCGCTGACGCCCATGCCGTAGTTGTCGCCGCCGATCCACGTCCGGTAGGCCAAGGGTGAGTCGAAGACCCGGTCCAGGTTGACCACCGGGATCCCGGCCTGCATCGCCTTGGTGCCCTGCGACGTCAGCTGGCTGCCGTCGTTGGGCAGGATCACCAGCGCGTCGACCTTCTGGTTGATCAGGGTGTCGATCGCGGCGATCTGCTGGGTGATGTCGTTGGTGGGGTTCACCGGCGCGAACGTCACGTCCGGGAACTTGCCGGCCTGGGCCTGGGCGTCCGCCGCGATCGCGGCGATCCAGCCGTGGTCGGCCGCGGGCGCGGAGAAGCCGATCGTGACCGGCCGGCCGGGCGCAGCCGGGGCCGCGCCGCCGGCGGTGGGACCTCCGGCGGCCGGTGCCGCAGCGGGTGGCGGCGTGTTGCTCGTGCACGCCGCCAGCGCGGCACCGGCGCCGACCGCGACCGCTCCGGCGAGGAAGCCGCGGCGGCCGAGGGAGCGGACGGGTTCGGGGAGATCGGGCATCGTCGCCCTCCTTGTACTCGGGGGTCAGGTGGAGTCGGGGCTTTACGTGTCCGCGCGGCGGGCGCGGCTCTGGAACAGCACGGCGGCGACGATGATCAGGCCCTTGGCGATGTTCTGGACCTCGGTCGCCAGGTTGTTGAGGATGAACAGGTTGGTGATCGTCGTGAACACGA
>DASWMR010000002.1:0-5972 GCA_036399635.1 Actinoplanes sp.
CTGCCCGCCGGTTGGTACAAGGATCCGGCCGACCCCGCAACCCAGCGCTACTGGGACGGTGACGGCTGGCTCGGGAAGGCCATCCCGGCCGACGAGGTGCCACCGGACGGGCCGCCGCCGGTCGAGGAGGAGCCGCCGCCAGCGCCCAGCAGCGCACCGGCCGGGTCCGCTCCGCAGATCCCGGCCTGGATGCCGCAGCAGCAGGCACCGCCGCAGCAGCAGCCACCCCAGCAGCCACCGCCGCCGGGATGGGGCCCACAGCCGCCCCCGCCGCCCGGATGGCAGCCACCGCCCGGGTGGCAACCGCCGCCGGGATGGCAACCGCCGGCCGGATGGCAGCCACCTCCGCAGCCCGGCGCGACGCAGCCACCGCCTGGGTGGCAGCAGCCCCCGGGGTGGCAGCAGATGCCGCCCGGCATGCGGGCCGCCGCCTTCGGTTACCCGGTCCAGGCCCGGCCGCACGGCTTCGCGCTGGCCGGGCTCGGCCCGCGCCTGGTCGCGCGGCTGCTCGACATCCTCGCCGTGCTGCTGCTCAATGTGGTGGTCAACGGCTATTTCGCGTACCAGTGGGCCCGGGAATTCGCCCCGATGTACCGCGACGCCCTCGAGGCGGTCCGCAATGGCCGCAGCGCCCTTGACAGCGTCGAGTCGAACGGCCGGATGAGCGGCCTGCTCTGGGCGATGCTGATCATTGCCACGCTGCTCTGGCTGGTCTACGAGGCGCCGGCGATCGGGTCCAGCGGGCAGACCCTGGGCAAGCGGATCATGCGGATCCGGGTGGTCGGGCTGGAGAGCACCGAGCCGCTCGGTTTCGGCCGCGCGTTCCGCCGCTGGGCCCAGTTGGGCGTGTGGACACCGGCCTGGAACTGCGGGATCGGCTTCATCGTCCAGTTCATCTACTCGCTCTCGCCGGTCTTCGACCCGCAACTGCGACAGGCTTTCCACGACAAGACAGCGCGTACGGTCGTCGTCGCGCTCCCGCCGCCGGGCGAACGGCAGTCCGTCGAGGCTTCAGTCGGCTCCGACACCCCCGGCCCGGACCCCACTCAAGATCGGAATTGAGGGACTGATGACCCGGTTGACCCGCCCCGACCTGGACGGGCTGCCCGCCTACGTGCCCGGCCGCAGCCTCGCCGACCTGACCCGTGAGCTGGGCATCGCCGAGGCCATCAAGCTGGCCAGCAACGAGGTGCCGTACGGCCCGCTGCCCGGCGTGCCCGAGGCGGTGTTCGAGGCGATGCAGTCGTCCCACCGGTACCCGGACATGGGCGTGGTCGAGCTGCGTGCAGCGCTGGCCGAGCGGTACGACGTGACCCCCGACCGGATCGTCACCGGCTGCGGTTCGGTCGCGCTCGCCGAGATCCTGGTGAAGGCCACCTGCCTGCCCGGCGACGAGATCGTCTACTCCTGGCGCTCATTCGAGGCGTACCCGATCATCGCGGCCGGCGCCGCGGCCACCAGCGTGCGGGTGCCGAACACCGCCGAGCACGGCCACGACCTGCCGGCGATGGCCGAGGCGATCACCGACCGGACGAGGCTGGTGATCGTCTGCAACCCGAACAACCCGACCGGTACGAGCGTGCGCCGCGCCGAGCTCGACCGCTTCCTCGCCGCCGTGCCCTCCGACGTGCTGGTGATCCTCGACGAGGCGTACCGCGAGCTGGTCACCGACGCCGAGGTGCCGGACGCGCTTGTCACCTACGGCGACCGGCCGAACGTGGTGGTGCTGCGCACCATGTCGAAGGCGTGGGGCCTCGCCGGCCTGCGGATGGGGTACCTGGTCGCGCAGCCCGAGGTGGCCGCCGCGGCGCGCAAGGTGCTGACCCCGTTCTCCACCAGCATGGTCGCCCAGGCGGCCGCGCTCGCCGCCCTGGAGCAGGAAACCGAGGTGCGGCGCCGCTGCGCGCTGGTGGTCGCCGAACGCGAACGGGTCACCGAGGCGCTGCGCAAGCTCGCCGTCGACGTGCCGCCCAGCCAGGCGAACTTCGTCTGGCTGCCGCTGGGCGACAAGTCCGCCGCCTTCGGCGCGGCCTGCGAGGGACGCGGGGTGATCGTCCGCCCATTCCAGCCCGACGGCGTACGCGTCACGATCGGCACCCCCGCCGAGAACGACGCCTTCCTGGCCGCCGCCGAGGCCGCCCTGGAGGGCTGACCCACTTCAGAACCCGGCGAGGATCACCGTCTCCGCGGTGAAGTACTCGCCGGGGCTGTTCGTGCTGAGGCGCTCGATCGCGACGTGGCCGTCCACGACCTGCCACCCTCCCGGTGACCAGGTCAGCTTCTCGCGGCCCACGGCGAGCGGGAAGTCGGCCACCGTGCGGCCGTCGCCGGGATCCACCACCAGCAGGTGCCGGGCCGGCGTCAGCAGCGCCACCCGGCCGTCGCCCGCCGCTCCCAGCACCTCCGCCGCTGGGAGACTGCGCGGCGTGCCCCCGGTCCGCGCCGTCACCCGCAGGCCGCCACCCGCCGGGAAGAAGACCACGCCGGCCGCGATCGTGCTGCCGGGCGAGTCGAGCACCGTTCCCCGGCCCGGCACGAGCGTGTCGGTGAACCAACCCTGGCCGGCGATGTCGCGCAGGCCCGCACAGCGCGATGCGGCCACGTCGCAGCCGATCGGGGTGTACGGCGCGGCCGGCCACCCACCGACCGCCGCACCCGACGTCGTGTCGTAGGCACCGGTCGGGCAGACATACGCCCCGCCGGCCGTGGTGAAGCCGTCCGTGCAGGCGGCCGGCACGTCGACGCCCCAGCGCCGGGTGCCGGTCACGACGTCGTACGCGCTCAACGCCCCGCCCCCGGTGACCACAACGGTGCCGTCGGCGACGTGCAGGCCGGGCGGGGCCCAGACCGTCTGCGCCCCGGTACGGTGCCCGTCGTATTTCGGAGCCGGCGGCCCGCTCGAGCGCCAGGTGATCGTCCCGGTGCGGCCGTCGAGGGCCACCAACTCGCCGTCGGACCACCGGCTGATCACCGTGTGGCCGACCGCCACCACCCCGGACAGCTGCTCCGGCCAGCGGCGGAACGACCAGCGCGCGGTGTTCACCGACTTCGCGTCGACCGGCGCGTCCGCTCGGATCTGGCGCTTGGCGGCATAGACCCGGAGGCGGCCGTCGACGATCAGCGGGGCGACGTTGGTGCGGCCGGTGACGCCCAGAGCACGGAGGACCGCGGACGGGTACGGCGTGGCGGCCGACGCCAGCACCTCGGCCGGGGCGAGCACCCGCCAGCCGATCAGGCCAGCAGCTGCCGCCAGCACGAGCGCGACCGACGACCGCAGCCAGATCCGGGACACCTGCGAAGGTTAGGGCATCTCTGGTGGATCACGCGGGAGCGAGGCGAGGTCCAGGTGGTGGCCGGCGTCGGCGCCGGATAGCCCTGATCAGGCGGCCGCGGCCAGGTCGTCCAGGTCACGGCGCAGCGCCACCTCGGCGGTCTCGGCCGCCAAACCGCCGAAGATCAGGGCGAGGATGCGGGCCGCCGGGACTGTCGGGTTGCCGTCCTGGATCGCGGTGACCATCGTGCCGCCCCGGTGCCGGCCGGCCAGCACCGGCACGAACGTGTAGGTCATCCGGTAGTCGGTGCCGACGCCCGGCGAGGTGACCACGAAGCGTTCCGCGGGCACGCACTGGTCGACCCGGAACTCCTCGGTGATCTCGCCGCCGTCGGACATCCGGCGGGTCTCGCGCCAGACCGTGCCGGCCCCGAATGTGCCCGGTGTGGTCACCTCCACCCGGGTCACCGCCGTGAGCCACTCGCGACGGCCGGCCAGATCGGTGAAGACGCGCCAGACCGCCGCGACCGGCGCCTCGATCAACCGTGTCACCGCGACTGTCGACATAGTGTGACCTCCCGCATACACCGTACGAGCCGGCGGCGCGGAACGACAGTGACTAACCGACTACGACCCCGGTTACTTCGCCGATCCCGATCTCGGTGCCGCTGCGGCCCCTAGCCGTGCCGCTGATCCGCACCTGGTCGCCGTTCTCCAGAAAGCCCCGGATGCTGCCGTCGGCGAGCGCCACCGGCTGGGTCCCGTTCCAGCTCAACTCCAGAAACGAACCGACCTCGTCGCGGGACGGGCCGGAGACGGTGCCCGAGGCGTACAGGTCTCCGGTACGCACCGCGGCGCCGTTCGAGGTGAGGTGGGCCAGTTGCTGCGCGGCGGTCCAGTACATCGACGCGAACGGCGGCCGGCTGACCGGGGTGTCGTTCCAGTCGATCGCCAGCCGCAGGTCGAAGCCGGGGCCGGCCGGGAGCAAATGATCGAGCGGGGTCGGATCCTGCGCCACGGCGGGGATGGTGGCCAGCGCGTCCAGTGGCACCACCCACGGCGAGATCGAGGTGGCGAACGACTTGGCCAGGAACGGGCCGAGCGGGCGGTACTCCCAGGCCTGGATGTCCCGGGCCGACCAGTCGTTGACCAGCACCAGGCCGAACACGTGCGCGGCGAAGTCGGCGGTCGGGATGCGCCGTCCGGGCACGCCGACCACGAAACCGACCTCGGCCTCGATGTCGAGCTTGCGGGTCGGCCCGAACTCCCCCTCGCCGAGTTGACCGGCCGGCCGCTGGACCGGGGTGCCCGAGACGACAACGGTGGCCGACCGGCCGTGATAGCCGATCGGCAGGTGTCGCCACTGCGGCGGCAGGCCGGGCGAGTCGGGCCGCAGGATCCGGCTCGCGTTCAGCGCATGCTGCTCGGAGGAGTAGAAGTCGGTGTAGTCGGCCACCTCGAACGGCAGGTGCAGGGTGACGTCGGCGAGCGGAATCACCGGCGGCCCGGACTCGACGTGCCGGATCACCGCGGCCCGCGTCGCGGTCCACTGTGCGCGCCCGGCCGCCAGCAGCGGACCGAGCGACGGCCCGGCGAGCAAGCCACCGAGCACCGACAGATCAACAACGGCAGACTCCAGGCGTACGCCCAGACGCCGCTCCCCGGAACCCAGGCTGAAAATGCCGTAGGGCAGGTTTTCGATGCCGTAGCCGCTCACTGGTAACCACCGTTGATGAGGCCGAGCCGGACCAGCTCGGTGAGCGGCTCGACCACGCTCGCCACGCCGAACCCGGCGAACAGCGGCCGAGTCTGGTCGCGGTGCCCCCGCACCGACTCGACGAGCGGGATCGGATGGGTCGCGGCGAGCAGCTCGGCCACCTCGGCCACCTCGCCGCCGCGCTGCGCGACCGCCGCGGCGGCCAGCACGTTGAGGAAGCCGTGGTGAGTGAAGCCGGTCTCCGGGTCGGTGTGCCGCAGCGCGTGCCGCAGGCCGCTGGCCAGCCGGAACGGCAACTCGCGGTCACGGCAGGCGCAGATCACCGCGGCCAGCTCGACGGGGGTGGGGAACAGCTCGGCGGCGAGGCCACCCACCCGGAACTTCGGTGCCATCCGCCGCCCCCGGGCGCGTTCCTCGGCGACCGTGTCGAGGGCGGTCAGCAGTCCCCAGCTGAGCGGGATCTCGGCGTACACCATGAGGTTTTCGTCGTGCCCGGTGAGCGTGCGCAACTCGGCGAGGCCGGGCTGCGGATCCTCGCCGCGCCGGGCCACCGCGACCTCGACATGCAGCACCACCGCGCCGGCCGCACGCAGCTTCTCCACCTCGACCGGCACCGCGCCCACCGGGACATCGCCGATCAGCGCGACCGGCAGGTCGGGAGCCGGCTGGGCGGTCGCGAACGCCGACACCGGCACGAGCAGCGGGCCCAGCAGGCCGGCGAACCAGGCCTTGCGATGTTCGCTGTGGCGGGCCACCGCCTCGGCCAGACTGGCGAAGCCGGGCGGCAGCATGGAGGCGTCATCCACTAGCCCGGCGAACATCGTTGGTACCAGCGTTGACACGATTCCGAACCTAATGGACGCTTCGAGAAGCAGACAACCACGTCCGCTATGTCGGTTTTCACCCGGGTGGGAGGCAACGATGCCGTACTACCGCAACGTCGGCGAGGTGCCGCACAAGCGGCACACTCAATTCCGGCGGCCC
>DASWMR010000003.1:0-4338 GCA_036399635.1 Actinoplanes sp.
GCTGCGGCAACCCCGGCGTCCACCGGGATGTGCAGGCCGGTCGTGTGCGTGAGGTCGCCGCCGGCCAGCGCGAACACCGCGTTGGCCACGTGCTCCGGCAGCACCTCGCGCTTGAGTAGGGTGCGCTGGGCGTAGTACTCGCCGAGCTTCTCCTCCGGCACGCCGTAGACGGCGGCGCGCTTCGCGCCCCAGCCACCGGCGAAGATCCCGGAGCCGCGGACGACACCGTCGGGGTTGATGCCGTTGACGCGTACGCCGTGCGCGCCGAGCTCCGCGGCAAGCAGGCGCACCTGGTGGGCCTGGTCTGCCTTGGTGGCGCCGTAGGCGACGTTGTTCGGCCCGGCGAACAGCGAGTTCTTGCTGGAGATGTAGACGATGTCGCCGCCCAGGCCCTGGTCGATCAGGATGCGGGCGGCCTCGCGGGACACCAGGAACGAGCCCTTGGCCATCACGTCGTGCTGCAGGTCCCAGTCCGCTTCGGTGGTCTCCAGCAGCGGCTTCGAGATGGACAACCCGGCGTTGTTGACCACCAGGTCGACGCCACCGAAGGCGAGCACCGCTTCCTGCAGCGACGCCGCGATCTGGTCGCCGCTGGTCACGTCCACACTGACCGCGAGCGCCACGTCCGCGCCGCCGATCTCGCCGGCCACCGTGCGCGCGGCCTCGGCGTCCCGGTCGGCGACCACGACGCAGGCGCCCTCGGCGGCCAGGCGCAGCGCGATCGCCCGGCCGATCCCGGAGCCACCCCCGGTCACGTACGCGATGCGGGTCGCGAGGGGCTTCGGCTTCGGCAGCCGCTGCAGCTTCGCCTCTTCCAGCGCCCAGTACTCGATCCGGAACTTCTCCGACTCGTCGATCGGCGCGTAGGTGGAGACCGACTCGGCCCCGCGGATGACGTTGATGGCGTTGACATAGAACTCGCCGGCCACCCGCGCGGTCTGCTTGTTGGCACCGAACGAGAACATCCCGACCCCGGGCACCAGCACGACCGCCGGGTCGGCGCCGCGGATCGCCGGGCTGTCCGCGGTGGCGTGCCGCTCGTAGTAGCCGCGGTAGTCCTCGCGGTATGCCTGGTGCCGCGACCGAGCGTGGGCAATGACCTCGTCGAGCGGCGCGTCCGGCGCGGTGTCGAGCACCAGCGGCTTGACTTTGGTGCGCAGGAAGTGGTCCGGACAGGAGGTGCCGAGCGCGGCCAGCTCGGGCAGCCGCTCGCTGTTCACGAAGTCGAGCACGACGTCGGCGTCGGTGAAGTGGCCGACCTGGGCGCGGTCGGTCGAGGCGAGGCCGCGCAGGATCGGGAAGAGCTTCGCGGCCCGTTCCCGGCGCGCCTCGGCGGGCAGCGACTGGTGCACCTGCGCGCCCAGCGGGTTGGGCCGGCCGTGCTCGGCCAGGTAGGCCGCGGCGGTCTCGATGATCTCGCGGGAGTTCGCCTCGGACTCGGCGCTGGTCGCGCCCCACGCGGTGATCCCGTGCCCGCCCAGGATGACGCCGATGGCCTGCGGGTTGGCCCGGTGCGCGGCAGCGATGTCCAGCCCGAGCTGGAAGCCGGGCCGGCGCCACGGCACCCAGAGCACCCGGTCACCGAAGATCTCCTTGGTGAGGGCCGGGCCGTCCGCGGCGGTGGCGATCGCGATGCCCGAGTCGGGGTGCAGGTGGTCGACGTGCGGCGCGTCGACCAGACCGTGCATGGCGGTGTCGATGCTCGGCGCCGCCCCGCCCCGGCCGTGCAGGCAGAAGTCGAACGCGGCGACCATCTCGTCCTCGCGCTCGACACCGGGATAGGTCTTGGTCATCGCGCGCAGCCGGTCGAGCCGCAGCACGGCGAGGCCCTTCTCGGTGAGGGTGCCGAGGTCGCCGCCCGAACCCTTGACCCAGAGCAGCTCGGCCGGCTCGCCGGTGACCGGGTCGGTCTCGCTGCCCTTGGCCGAGGTGTTGCCCCCGGCGTAGTTGGTGTTGCGCGGGTCGGCACCGAGGGAGTTGCTGCGCTCCAGAAGCTCACGCACTGCGGGATTCGTCATGACGTCCTTCACCCGGGGATGGCCGTGCTCTGTCAGGTCCTGCTCTCTTGGTACTGCACTGCTCTCTTGTTACTGCACTGTCCGATCCGCCGGGACGGCCGTGAAACGTTTCAGACATTGCCGACAGATTACGGCGCCGTAGCGATGACGGTCAAGACGTCACGCTCGCCGAAACGGTGCGATCCGCCACGGGGTAGCGAAGCGCTGCCCCGGGCGTACGCATCGTGGTTCTTCACAGCACGCGCGACCGGTTCACCGTGGACGCCCGGGCCACCAGCTCGGGAGTGAACGACAGTTGCCGGTGCCGGTGGTCGGGGTTGGTCGCCTCGTCGAGCACCAGCTGCGCGGCGGCCCGGCCGAGCTCCTGCCGGGGCTGCCGCACCGAGGTCAGCGGCACCGCGGCCGCCGCCGCGAACTCGATGTCGTCGAAGCCGACGATCGCCAGATCCTCCGGCACCCGCAGGCCGGCCCCGATGCTCTGCTGCAGGAGCCCGAGCGCCAGCAGGTCGTTCGCGCAGAACGCGGCGGTCGGCCGGCGCCGGACCGGCAGACCGGTGAGCCGCTCGCCGGCCGTCCGTCCCTCGGTGACGGTCAGCGCCTCGGTCGGCAGGTGGATCAGGTCGTCGGCCGCCAGCCCGAGTTCGGCCCACATCTCCCGGGCGCCCTCGAGCCGCTCGCGCACCTGGCCGATCGAGTCCGGGCCGCCGATGAACGCGATCCGGGTGTGCCCCTGCTCGACCAGGTGTTCCGCGGCGATCCGACCGCCCAGCACGTCGTCGACCGCGACCGAGCAGGAGCCGTTGCCGTCCCGGACCCGGTCGACGATCACCAGCGGGACGCCACGTCGGGCCAGGTCGTCGAGGTGCGGCGCCTCTGGGTTCACCGGGGTGATGAGGATGCCCTGGACCCGCTGCTGGAGGAGCCGGTCGAGGTGCACGGCCTCGCGCGCGGACCGGCTGTTGCTGTTGCAGATGAACAGCGACAGGTCGGCTTCCTCGGCGGCGAGCTCGATGCCCTGGGCGACGTCGTGGAAGAACGGGTTGGTGCCGTCCAGCATCACGTACGCCAGGGTGCGGCTGGTGCCCGCGCGCAACTGCCGGGCCGACTCGTTGCGGACGAATCCGAGGTCGGCCATCGCCCGCTCGACCCGCTCCCGGGTGTGCGCGCTGACCACCTCGGGGCGGTTCATCACGTTGGAGACAGTGCCCAGCGAGACGCCGGCCGAAGCGGCCACGTCCTTGACGGAAGGCGTCCTCCCGTTGAGCACTGAAAACCTCCCATTGAAACGTTGAAGCAGCATGGTACGGCATCAGTCGTTACGGCAACGGCGGTGTTTCTACAACGTTTCGCGCCACTGCTTGACAGGTGTGAAGTGGCCCACCTACGTTGCACCGTACGCGCTGTGAAACATTTCAAAGAGCGGTCGACAACCGGGAGGTGGCCGGTGGCGGAGGCAGCAGCTCTGCTCGAGGTCCACGACGTGACGAAGTCCTTCGGGGCGGTTGCCGCGGTGCAGGGCGTCAGCTTCCCGCTGTACGGCGGCGAGGCGCACGCCCTCGTCGGCGAGAACGGTGCCGGCAAGTCCACCATCGTGAAGATGCTCGCCGGCGTGCACCGGCCGGACACCGGCACGCTGCGGATCGGCGGCGCCGACGTCGACTTCGCCGGGCCGGCGGACGCCAAGGCGGCCGGCATCGCGGTCATCTACCAGGAACCGACGCTCTTCCCGGATCTCTCCGTCGCGGAGAACATCGCGATCGGCAATCAGCCGCTGACCCGGCTGCGCCAGATCGACCGCAAGGCGATGACCGCGAACGCCGAGCGGCTGTTCGAGCGGCTCGGCGTGCCGATCGACCCGGCCCGGCCGGCCCGCGGCCTGTCCATCGCCGACCAGCAGCTGGTCGAGATCGCCAAAGCCCTGTCCAGCGAGGCCCGCATCCTGGTGATGGACGAGCCCACTGCAGCGCTCTCCGGCGTCGAGGTGGAGCGGCTCTTCGCGGTGGTCCGGTCGCTGCGCGACGAGGGCGCCGCGATCATGTTCATCTCGCACCGGTTCGAGGAGATCACCGCGCTCTGCGAGCGCGTCACCATCATGCGCGACGGCAAGCATGTCGCCACCGAGATGGTCGCCGACCTGACCGTCGACGACATGATCCGGCGAATGGTCGGCCGCGACCTCAGCGCACTCTTTCCGAAGCAGGACGTCGCCCCCGGCGAGGTGCTTCTCGAGGTCGACGGGCTCGGCCGCGAGGGCGTCTTCCGCGACATCTCGTTCTCGGTCCGGGCCGGCGAGATCGTCGCGCTGGCCGGCCTGGTCGGC
>DASWMR010000004.1:0-7725 GCA_036399635.1 Actinoplanes sp.
ACCGGTCTTCATCTCCGGGATGTTGCCGAAGTGCAGCGCGGCGCCGCCCATCAGCTGAACGTTGTAGGCGCGCTGGCCGAGCACCCGCTTCGCGCCCTCCCGGGCGACGGCGAACGCCTCGGGCAGCAACGAGTCGAGCGATTCACCGTCGGCGTAGCGCTCCTTGAACTGCTGGGTGCACTCGCGCAACTCATCGTCGGTCAGATCGACGTAATCGTCCTCCAACGAGTTGACCGCGTCTGCGATCGCCTTGAGCCGGCGCACCAAGCGGCCTTCACCGGCACGTAGGACCTTTTCCAAAATCGACACGGGTCAGCGCTCCCCTAGACAGTCTGCCGGACCATCCTAGGCGCCCCAGGATGGCGGCTGTGATGCGAGCCTCCGGTTAACCGCACATAGGGGACTAAACGGCTCGGCATGTTCGCTGACAGCGGACTGCTTACGGCAGGATTACCGAAAATTCGAGCGGCGAGAGGATCGGCGTGTCCTTCGGAGAGATCACCGGCCTCGGCGTACGCCTGCGGGCGTACCGCCGGGACGACGCCGAGGCGCTGGCGGCCGCCTACAACGACCCGGCGTGCCAGCGGTTCATCCCCACGCTGCCGTCGCCGTTCACCCTCGCGCACGCCGAAGAGCTCATCGTCGAGCGGGCTCCGGAGGTCGCCGCGGACGGCGGCGCGCTCTATGCGATCGTCGACCCGCAGACCGACGAGCTGCTCGGCGGGGCCGGCATCGGCGCGGTGCTGCCAGACCGTCGGCAGGCGGAGGTCGGTTATTGGGTCGCACCGGCGGCGCGCGGCCGCGGGACCGCCACGGCGGCGCTGCGCGCCCTGAGCGGGCACGTCCTCGGCCGCGGCATCGACCGGCTCGAGCTGATGACCCATCAGGAGAATGTGGCCAGCCAGCGGGTTGCGCTCGCGGCGGGCTTCCAGCGCGAGGGCGTACGCCGGCAGGCCGTGCCCGCCCGCGGTGGGCGCCGGGACGACCTGATCGCCTTCGCCCGGCTGGCGTCGGACACCGGCGAACCCGTCCCGCGGCTCCTGCCGGACCTGCCCGGCGGCGAGTTGACCGACGGCGTGGTGCGCCTACGCCCACTCGGGCCGGACGACACCGGCTTCCTCGGCGAGCTGTTCACCCTGCCGGAGGTGATCGCCACGAGCGTGCCAGCGGTCGCGCCGACACCCGAGGACATCTACCAGCGGTGCCACTGGGCACCGGCACATTGGCTCGCCGGCACCCGCGCCGACCTGGTGATCACCGAGGCGGCCACCGGTGAACCGGCCGGCGAGATCGGATTGTTCTATCAGGAGCCGGTCACCGGCCAGGCGATGATCGGCTACAGCATGCTGCCGGCCTTCCGCCGACGCGGCTATCCGACCCGGGCGGCGCAACTGGTGGCGCTGTGGGTCTTCGCCGAGACCGACATCGCCCGCCTCATCGCGGGCGCTCTGCCGACTAACGTGGGCTCGCAGCGGGTGCTGGAGAAGGCCGGGTTCCACCGCGAGGCGTACCTGAAGTCGCGCCTCCCGGGGGTGAACGGCGTCCGCACCGACGACGTCCAATTCGTCCGGTTAGCCGAGGACCTCCTGCGCGAAGGCCCCCGGCTGGACGGCTGACGGTCAGGCGGGCGCGCCCAACGACAGGATTCCGTAGTCGTAGCCACGGCGGCGGTAGACGACGCTGGGGCGGCCACTGTCCTTGTCCAGGAACAGGTAGAAGTCGTGTCCGACGAGCTCCATCTGGAACAGGGCGTCGTCGACGGTCATCGGGTCGGCGGGGTGTTCCTTCTCCCGGACGATGCGCCAGGGTAGGTCGTCGTCATGCTCAGCCAACGCCGTCGCGACGGATGACGTCTGCTCGGCAGGCATGGCTAGGCTCAGGTCGGTGGGCAGGCCGGCGGTAGCGGCGGCCACCGAAACGGGCGCGTGCCGCCCGCGGTGCACCCGGCGGCGGTCGGCCGACCGGCGCAACCTCCCGTCGAGCTTGGCTATTGCGAGGTCGAGTGCGGCGTAGAAGTCCTTGGCGCAGGCCTCGGCCCGGACAACCGGCCCTCTCGTCATGACGGTGATCTCGACGCGCTGGCACGTGTCGGACTGGCGTGGGTTGCGTTCATGGAACAACTCCACGTCGGCCCGCATCATCTTCTGGTCGTACCGTTCGACCTTGCTCAGTTTGTCGGCGACGTGTTCGCGATAGTGGTCGGGAACCTCTACATTGCGGCCCTTGACGACAATGTCCACTCGTGACCTCCCCCAACGTGTAGTGCTGCGGGCGCCCGGACGACGGGTGCCGGGGGCGCCGAATTGCGACGCGGTGTGTGGGTCCGGTGACGTCGGTGATTCCTCACCCGGCGTGACCGATCGTGAAGGAGACGACTCCTTTCCGGTGCTGCGGTCAGCGGATGACTCCGCGCTCCCGGGTCGGCGGGTAGGCGAACGCTCATACCCTCGTCACCAAGACGCTAACGTGCCGATGCTCCCGCGTCACCCCTCGTTCGGGATACCGAATCCGCGGGGTTCCCTCTTTTCGGTACCCTGGGGCGGCATTCCGCCGAAACCTCGGCCGGACGCTCTCCGCAGCCGGGTGGCGGCCAGCACTGCAGCGCCGGTGACCTGCATGTTCGCCTCCTCGAGCCGACCCGCCACGGCGGCCAGCGTGGCCCCGGTGGTGACGATGTCGTCGACTACCACCAGCGTGCCCGTCCGCGACGCTCCGTGTCGGCGAAAGCCGAGACGGGCGGGCCGGATTCGCAGCGAATTCTCAGCTGCGAAGGCTCGTTCCGCCACCGTCAGTGACGCCGAGTCGGGCCGGGGTAACGCTTGGAGGAGCCGGGTCAGATGAGCGTCCCAGCCGGCCGACCGCAACCGTCGCACCGCATGTCCGCCGAGTCGCACCATGTGATCGCCGTGGCGTTCCCGGGTGGCGGCCGCGGTCGACGGCACCGGAACCAGCAGCACCCGGCCGCCGCGCGGGACCAGGCCGGCCACCGCGGTGGCGAGCAGTGCGCCGAGCGGCCTCCCCAGCCGGTGTCGGCCCTTCTCCTTGTAGGCCAGCAGGGCGCCACGCAAGGCGCCCTCGTATTCGCCCACCGCCACGCAGGGCGGCAGGCGGGGTGGCCGCGGCGACGGCGCGGTGCGGAAGGGACGCAACGCTTCCAGACGGGCGGCGCAACCGGCACAGACCCCGTACGTCATCGGGACCCGCTCGGCGGCGCAGCCGGCACAGGGGGCCGGCAGCACCAGATCGGCGAGATCGCCTAGGAGCATGCCGCCATCAGCCCATGAAGAACGGCGCGGTCGGCGCCGTAGCCGGCTGGCCGGTGATAGAGCCCGCCACATCGGAGGCGGTGATCCGCTCCGGCGGGGAGCCGACCACGTCCCACGCGCCACCGGCCGTCTCAAAGATCTCGTAGCCGAGGTTGCGGGACGACTCCACAGGGTTCGCCGGGTAGGCGGTCAGGTGGGTCACCGCCTCGTTGCCGATGTCCGGCAGGCCGGAGTTGGGCACCTCCAGCGCCCCGTCGGACGTCACGTCGAGCACCGAATACCGGCCGTCCGGCCGGACGCCGGCCACCGCCAGGTAGGTCTCGCTGCTCCAGGCGACCGCCGCGACCGCCGTCAGGGTCGGCGGGAGCAGCAGTTCGGGGGCCCGGAGCGACATCCCGTCGGCGTCGCTGCTGAGCACCGTGCGGTAGAGCTTCCCACCGGCCACCGCGGCCACCCGGTGCCCGTCGGGCGCAACCGACACCGACGTCACCGGGCCGGGATCGCCCTGCCATTCCACCCGGCGGGCCGGCGAGCCGTCCGCCCGGAAGCTGTAGAGGCGGCCGTTCGCGGTGATCAGGCCGACCGCACCCCGCGGGTCGCCGGCCGGGGTGATCGCCCAGAGCGGGCGGCCGAGCGTGCCGCTGAGGCCGTCGACCGCCTTCAGGTCGGCCTCTGCGCCGGTCGGCGCGGCGGCGACCCGCAGCCGCTGGTTGCGCCCGGTGCCGGTCAGCACCGCGGCGAAGGTGTGCGTCCCGGAGGACCGCATCGCGGCGGCGGTGATGTTCTTGTTCGCCGCGGCCTTGAGCACCGGCACCGGCTCGGTGGCGTTCGGCGCGCCGGCGATGCGCCGGATCACCCCGTTGAAGACCACGAAGCGCTCAGGCAGGTCGGTCAACCGGTATGCCGCGTTGCTGTCCAGGTATTCCGCGTCGGTGTACTCCATCGGGTCCTGCCGGCCGATCGTCAGCTCGAGGGTGCGCGGCACCAGCGATCGCAGCGACCACTGCAACTGGCGCCGGAGCCGGTCGAGTCGGGTCGAGTCGCCGGGCGGTACGGCCTGCGCGTTGAGCCTGATCTGCAGGGTTTCGTTGGCGATCGCGGGGACGTTCTCGACCGCCGCGGTGCCCTGCGGCAGCGGCTGGGCGACGTCCTTCAGCCAGTCGGCCGGCCCGTTCGCCAGCCAGCCCAGCACCGTCGTCGGCTGCTGCACGGTCGCCATGCTGCGCGGCATGTAGCGCACGTCCGGAACGAGGCCGCTGTTGTCGGTGTTCCACCAGTAGATCGTCCGCGGCTCGTAGTAGGCCTCCAGCGCCTCCACGTCCATCATGAGCATCGGCGGGGCGTCCGTGACGAACAACCCGCTGCGGCCGGCCACCGTGTCGACCCGGATCCGGTACGTCACCGGCTCCGGCGTCGGCTCGCCCGGCGGCGTCAGCACGCCGTTGCTGTTCAGCGTGCCGACCTGCTGCACGTTGATGATGATCTCCGGGTCGCCCGGCGTCGTGGTGAGCGGCTGCTCCACCATCCGGACCACCCGCACATCGCGGCCGGTGCCGCCCGGGAAGCCGGCCGCCGCCTCGGGCGCCATGAACGCCTTGACCCGGGCGACCGCGGTGTCCGGATCGCCCGCCGCGGCCTGCAGGAAGTACTCCACCAGCTGTTTCGGGTCGCTGGTGCTCTCCCGGCTGTACGGCACCGGGGGCTGATCGGCACCGTTCACTGGGACGCCGTTGGCGGGACCGTTGCCGAGCTCGGTGACGTCGCTGTCGTCGGGGATGCCGCACCCGCCGGCCAGCAGCGTCGCCAGCACGATGGTGCCGAGTAGCAGCCGGCGCATCAGAGGACCTCGGCCTTCGTAGCGGCGGGCTCGGCATCACCATCGGCATCGGCATCGGCCGGGGACGCCGAAGGCGCGGGGTCGTCCGGGGGTGCCGGGACGCGGTCGCGCGGAATGAGCGGCAGCGGCGCGGAGAGCAGCCGGTCGCCGGACCGCACCGGCAACGTCAGCCGGAACTGCGAGCCCTCCCCGAGCGCACCCCACGCCTCCAGCCAGCCGCCGTGCAGCCGGGCGTCCTCGGCACTGATCGACAGACCCAGGCCGGTGCCGCCGGTCTGCCGGGCGCGCGACGGGTCGGCCCGCCAGAAGCGGTTGAAGACCAGCCGCTCCTCGCCGGGCTTGAGACCGATGCCGTGGTCCCGCACGGTGATCGCCACGGCCGCTTCGTCACCGGCCAGGGTGATCACCACCGGCCGCGCCTCGCCGTGCTCGACGGCGTTGCCGACCAGGTTCCGCAGTACCCGCTCGACCCGACGGGGGTCGACCTCGGCGATCATCGGGGCGTCCGGCACCCGCAGGTCGATCTCCACCCCGACCCGCTCGGCCAACCCGGCCAGCCCCTCCGCGACCCGCTCGACGATCGGCACGAGGTCGGCGTGCTCGGCGTCCAGGGCGGCGAACCCGGCGTCGAACCGGCTGATCTCCAGCAGGTCGGTGAGCAGGCTCTCGAAGCGGTCCAGCTCGGCCTGTAGCAACTCGGCGCTCCGTGCCACGGCGGGGTCGAACGCGACGCGCTCGCTGAAGATCAGATCGGCCGCCATCCGGACCGTGGTCAGCGGGGTACGCAGTTCGTGCGAGACATCGGAGGTGAACCGACGCTGCAGGCGGGACATCTCCTCGAGCCGCACGATCTGCCGCTGCAGGTTGGCCGCCATCTGGTTGAACGACGCAGCGAGGAGCGCGAGGTCGTCCTCGCCGTCCACCCGCATCCGCTGATCGAGCAGGCCGGCGGAGAGCCGCTGGGCGATCCGCGCAGCGGCCCGCACCGGCGTCACCACCAGGCGGGTGACCAGGCCGGCCACCACGCCGAGCAGGATGACCAGGGCCAGGCCGGTGACCAACACGGTGGTGCGGATCTGGTTGGCGGCGCTGTCGTAGGTGGTCAGCGGCACCATGTAGTAAAGCTCGACGTGCCCGAAACTGGTCGGCACCGGCGAGCCGTAGACCAGGTATTTCGTTGTCTTGCCGCCGACCCGCGCGGTTCGCACCTGGTAGGCCAGCTTGCCGTTCCCGGAGACCGACCTGATCAGTTCCCGGGTGATGAGCGTGTTGGTGGGGACGTTCGGCGAGGTGACCGCCTTGAGAGTGGCATACTGGTCGGCGCGCATCGAGACCACCGAGCCGCCGGACTCTGCCGGGTCGCCCTCGGCCAGCCGGTCGACAGTACGGTTGAAGGTGTCCGGCAGCTTCGGATCATTCGCGCCCCGCTGATGCACGGTGAGCTGCTGGATCGCGTACGCCACCTTGTTGTTCATCGAGGACTGGACCTCTTCCTGCGCCCGGCTCAGCAGGATCTTGGCGCTGCTCTGCGCCACGAAGAAGCCGAACCCGCCGACCAGCAGGCTGGACGCGACAAGGGTGAGCGCGACGACCCGAAGCTGCAGAGAGCGCCGCCAGGACCGGCGGGCCGGTGCGGAGTAGCCCTCGAACCGGCGCACGGCGATACGCCAATATCGCCGCACCACCCGAAGGGTGCGACGGACGGGCATCGGAAGCCAGGCTGGAGCGCGCATCTCCGGTGAAGGTTAGCCGCTCACGGCGACCACGAGTCAACCACGAGGCAAGGCCTAGCCGGTGCCCGCCTTGTAGCCGACGCCGCGGACGGTAAGGATGATTTCCGGCCGTTCCGGGTCCGGCTCGATCTTCGCCCGGAGCCGCTGGACGTGCACGTTGACCAGCCGGGTGTCGGCGGCGTGCCGGTAACCCCAGACCTGCTCGAGCAGCACCTCGCGGGTGAACACCTGGCGCGGCTTGCGGGCGAGCGCGACCAGCAGGTCGAACTCGAGCGGGGTCAACTTGACCTCCTCGCCGTCGCGCGACACGGTGTGTGCCGGGACGTCGATGGTGATCTGGTTGCCGGGCGGGCCGATGGTGAGCATTTCCGGCGCGGCGTCCTCGCCGCGCCGCAGCCGGGCCCGCATCCGGGCCACCAGCTCCTTGGGCTTGAACGGCTTGACCACGTAGTCGTCGGCGCCGGACTCCAGACCCAGGACGACGTCCACCGTGTCGCTCTTGGCGGTCAGCATGACGATCGGGATGCCCGACTCGGTGCGGATCGCGCGGGCCACGTCGATGCCGCTCATCCCGGGCAACATCAGGTCGAGCAGGACGATGTCCGGCCGGCTCTCCCGGAAGGCGGCCAAGGCCCGCTCACCGTCGGCGACGAAGGAGGGCAGGAAGCCCTCGCTGCGCAGGACGATGCCGAGCATCTCGGCCAACGCTGGATCGTCATCGACGACGAGTACCCGGGCTCTCATGCGGTCCAATATTGCACTGTCCTCCAGAACCCTGCGTACCCCGGTGCCGATCTTGCGAACATGATCTTGCCGCGAGCCTACGCGAAACGGGCACGACCCCAGAAGTCGTCACCACCGGACACGCCCGGGGGGCAGGCGAACAGGC
>DASWMR010000005.1:0-7138 GCA_036399635.1 Actinoplanes sp.
ACCTCCGGCTGTTGTGAACCTCCGGATGATTTCGAGTACAAGGCAGTACGGCCGCTGATCAGAGCCAGGTGGGTCAGCGGCCGTACTGCTGCGCAAGGTCAGTGCCGCAACGCCGCCGACCGTTCGATCGCGGTGTTGCGATTGGCCGGCCGCGGAAGGCCATAGTGCTCGCGCAGCGTGCGGCCGGTGTATTCGGTACGGAAGCGACCCCGCTCCTGCAGGATCGGCACCACCTCGTCGACGAAGCGCTCCAACGACGACGGCAGCACCGGCGGCATGATGTTGAAGCCGTCCGCGGCACCGGCGTCGTACCAGGACTCGATCTTGTCGGCCACCTGGGCCGGGGTGCCGGCGAAGGTCAGGTGGCCGCGGCCGCCGCCCAACCGGGCGATGATCTGGCGGACGGTGAGGCGCTCGCGACGGCCGAGGTTGACCACCAGGGTGCGCCGGCTCTTGGCGCCCTCGATCTGCTCCTCCTCGGGCAGGTGCGCCGGCAGCTGCTCGTCCAGCCGCAGCTCGGCGACGTCCACGCCGAGCAGGTGGGCCAAGACTGGGACCGCGTACTCGGCCCGGATCAGCCGGTTGAGCTCGGCGTCCAGCTCCCGTGCCTCGGCCTCGGTGGAGCCGATCAGCGGCACGATGCCCGGCAGGATCTTGATGTGGTCGGGGTCCCGGCCGTGTTCGGCGGTCCGCCGCTTCAGGTCGTCGTAGAACTCCTGCGCGTCGGCGAGAGTCTGGTGGGCGGTGAACACCGCCTCGGCGTACCGGGCGGCGAAGTTGCGGCCGTTCTCCGACGAGCCCGCCTGCACCAGCAGGGGGTGGCCCTGTGGGGTGCGGGGCACGTTGAGGGCGCCGGCCACCCGGTAGTACTCGCCCTGGTGCGCGGCCGGATAGATCTTCTCCTGGTCGCCCCACACGCCGGTCGCCTTGTCGGCGATCACCACGTCGTCGTCCCAGGAGTCCCAGAGCTTCAGCGAGACGTCGACGAACTCCGCGGCGCGCCGGTAGCGCTCCTGGTGCGTCGGCAGGTGGTCCAGGTTGAAGTTGCGGGCGGCGTCGAGGCCGGCCGTGGTGACGATGTTCCAGCCGGCCCGACCGCCGCTGACGAAGTCCAGCGAGGCGAACCGGCGTGCCAGGTTGTACGGCTCGTTGTAGCTGGTCGACGCGGTGGCGATCAGCCCGATCCGCTCGGTCGCCCCGGCCAGGGCGGTGAGCAGCACGGTCGGCTCCAGCACCCCGGACGGACGACGCCCGACCTGGTCCCAGAGCACCGGGCCGTCGGCCAAAAAGAGTGAGTCGAGCTTGCCGCGCTCGGCGATCCGGGCCAGGTTCTTGTAGTGCTCGACGTCCACATCGACGTGCGGGTTGCTCTCCGGCAGGCGCCAGGCCGCCTCGTGATGCCCGACGCTCATCAGGAAGGCGTTGAGGTGCAGCAGTCCCGGCCGGCTCATCGGGCAGCCTGCGGAGAGTGGATACGGCCACCGATGCGACGGACGTCCGGGGTGGTGGTCATGGTGGTCCTTCCCTAGTTGGTCGTGCCTAGCTGGTGGTGCGCCAGGTGGAGAAGCGACGCTCCGTGATGATCAGGAGCTGGTTCACGATGAGGCCGATCGCCGAGATGGTGATGATTCCCGCGTACATGTCGGGCACCGCGAAGTTGTACTGGGCGTAGTTGATGAGGTAACCCAGCCCGGCCTTGGCACCGACCATCTCGGCGGCAATCAGAATCAGGATCGAGAAGGCCCCGGCCAGCCGGATGCCGGTGAAGATCGTCGGAACCGCGGCCGGCAGGATCACCTTCTGGAAGAGCCGCAGCGGGCCGAGCCCCAGCGAGCGGGCCGACTTGATGAGCAGCGGGTCGACAGTGCGCACGCCGCTGACCGTGTTCAACAGGATCGGCCACGCGCAGGCGTAGCAGATGATCGCGATCTTGGACGTCTCGCCCAGACCGAGGATCAGCACGAACACGGGCAGCAGAGCCAGCGCCGCGGTGTTCCGGAACACCTCGAGAAGCGGGGTGAGCAGCGCCGCGGCGGGCTTGTACCACCCGATCAGCAGGCCGAGCGGGATGGACGCGGCGATCGCCAGACCGAACCCGGCCAGCGACCGGCCGAGGCTGGCCTGCACGTGTTCGGTGAGCTCACCGGAGCGCACCAGCTCCCACCAGGCGACGAGCACCTCGGACAGCGGCGGCAGGAACGTGGCGTCGACCAGGCCCAGCCGCGGGAAGATCTCCCACACCGCGGCCAGAGCGGCCACCGCCGCCACCCGGGTGACCACCCCGCCGGCGCCGCGCAGGAGGCGACGGGCCACACCGGCGCTGGCGGGCCGGACGACGACCGCGACCGGTCGGCGTATCGCGACCGGGGAATCGATGAGACTAGACACGGGCTGTCAACTCCTCGCTGCGGGCCCGCTGCACCTCGTCGCGGAGCAGGGCCCAGATCTCGTGCCGGTAGTGGGCGAACTGAGGATCGGAGCGCAGGTCCTCGGTGGCCGACCGGGCGGTGAGCGGGATGTCCACCACCTCCTTGAGCCGGCCGGGCCGGGAGGTCAGCACCGCGACCCGCTGGCCGAGATAGACGGCCTCCTCGATGCCGTGCGTGATGAAGACGACGGTCTTGCCGGTCTTCTCCCAGATGCGCAGCAGCTCGTCCTGCAGACCGTCGCGGGTCTGCGCGTCGAGCGCCGCGAACGGCTCGTCCATCAGCAGCACGTCCGGGTCGAAGGCGAGGCTTCGGGCGATCGCGACGCGCTGCTTCATGCCGCCGGAGAGCTCGTGCGGATAGCGGTCGTGGAAGCCGGTGAGCCCGACCAGGTCGAGGTACTCCCGGGCCCGGTCGGCCCGTTCCCGGCGCGGGACGTTCTTCGCCTCCAGTCCGAACTGGACGTTGCCCAGCGCGGTGCGCCACGGCAGTAGCGCGTACTGCTGGAAGACGACGCCGCGGTCCAGACCGGGACCGGTGACCTCGCGGCCGTCGACCAGGATCCGGCCGCTGCTCGGCTGGGTCAGGCCGCCAAGCAGATCGAGCAATGTCGACTTGCCGCATCCGCTCGGTCCGACGATGACCAGGAACTCGCCGGCGCGTACGGCCAGGTTGATCTCTTGCAATGCGGTGACCGTCGTCCCCCGGGCCTGGAATACCTTGCCGACGTTCTCGAATTGGATCTTCGGGGTGCTCACGAGCTGGTACCGCCTGCCGCCAGCTCGTTGTACTTGTTCGTGTAGATGTCGGCCGGCTTGAGCTTGTCGTCCTTGAGCTCGCCGACGCTGCCCAGCCAGTCGAGCCAGGTACTGAAGTCGGTGTCGGCGATGGTGCCGCCCTTGCCGGCCACCCCGTAGCTCTTGAAGAACTTGATGGTGCTGTCGTCCTCGTTGCGCCCCCGCTTCGCGATGATCGCCCGGAACCGCTCGACCACCGTCTCGCGCGGCTGGGTGCGGGCCCACTCGATCGCCTTGGCCGTGCCGGAGACGAAGGTGCGTACCGAGTCGGGGTTCTTCTTGAGGAAGTCGTTGCGGAACACGTAGCTGCCGCCGGTGAACGGCCCGAGCAGCTCGACGTCTTTGTAGAGCGGGGTGATGCCGCCGCGCTCGAGCGCCTTGTCCCGCAGCGCGCCGCTCAGCGCGGCGACGTCGATCTGCCCCTGCCGCAGCGACTGCTCGGTGCTGACCGGAGGCACCACCACCAGCTCGACCTGCTTGATCTGTTCGGGCGTCAGACCGTTGCGCTTCAGGTAGGTCTTCGTGATGGCCTCGGAGTGCGCGCCGAGCGTGTTGACGCCGATCTTCTTACCGATCAGATCCTTGGCTGACTTGATCGGACTGCCGTTGAGCACGTAGTAGCCGATGTAACTGTCCTTGTCGGACCCGTAGTAGCCGATCACCGCGGTGATCGGGGCCTTGGACGCCTTGAGCTTGATGATCGCGCCGTTGAACGCGCCGCCGAAGTCGGTGTCGCCAGTGGTCGCGGCCTGGATGTCCTGCGGGCCGCTGATCGTGTTGCCGATCCACTTGAGCTTCACGTCACCGAGATAGCCGAGGTCCGCGGCCAGTTCCGGCGGCGTCACCTGGCCGACCGAGCCCTGGTAGCGCAGCTCCTTGATCTGCGCTTCGGCCGCATCGTCGGACTTGCCGCAGGCGGTCAGGGCGGCGGTGGCGAGGAGAGCGCCGGCAAGCAAGCCGGCCACGGTTGATCTGGTCGTCTTCATGGACGCTCCTGGTCACGGGTAGGGGTTATCGCCCGGCCGGCGGAGATCACCGGTCGGTGGGGTAGGCAGCGTTCGGCGCGCCGCGCGGGTCGGCATCCAGCGAGAGATTCCGCGGTCAGGTAGCGAAGGCGCGGTGCCGGGCCGTCGGTCTCAACAGGTGCAGCTGCACACCCGGAGAAAGTCGACGAAGCGGCGCCGAGTGAGACGCTTGCTTCGATTCATACGAGCAACGTAGATGCCACAGACATGCGCCGTCAGCCGTTTTGTGACCCGCGTCACATATTAATCCCATAGGTTGAGTAGGCTATTCGATGCATTCTCTACCGACCGGCGGCCGGACACGTTCTATTGACAATGCTCTATATAGCGCCGAGCCTGGTCGGATGCTGACGCGCACTGATCTCGGCGGACGACGCAAGCGCAGCCGCACCCTGGTGGGGTTCGCGGTGGCCGGCGCGATCACGGCTGTGCTGGCCGTGGCCGGCCCGGCCACTGCGGAAACCGGCACACCCCTCGCGTGTCCGGCCGCCGGCCACGTCACCTACACGCTGACCCGGGCGGCGAACCCGACCGCCGATCAGACCGAGGCGTACGGGCTGATCACCGCCGCGATGGACCAGGCGCTCACGATCTACAACTGCCAGATCGACATCACCAAGGCGCTCACCGTGTCGTACAACCCGGCGGTGGCGACCGCCGACGGCAACTTCAACGGGAGCATCCGCTTCGGCGCCCGGGCCAGCATGCGGCGCGTCACGGCAATGCACGAGATCGCCCACACGCTGGGGGTGGGCACGGTCGCGGCCTGGGCGGCGCACCTGTCCGGCGGGGTGTGGACCGGCGCCGCTGCCACCGCCAAGGTGGCCGAGCTGACCGGCAACCAGACCGTCGAGATCCACGGCGACGCGCAGCACTTCTGGCCCTACGGGCTGAACTACGAGTCCGAGGTGACCTCCGAGAACGACCTGGTCATCCACTGCCAGGTCGTGCTCGCACTCCGCCGGGACATGGGCCTGTCCTGAGCCAACTCCGCCTGAGCCAACTCCGCCTGAGCCAACTCCGCCTGACCCGCGCGGCGGCTACAGCGGCAGAACGACCGGCGTCGGGGAGCCCGCCACGCACGTCACGGTCGCCCGGTACCGCACCAGGTCGCCGGCGAAGACGATCATCGTAGTGAGCGCCGGGCCCTCCTCGACCTGCTCCACCTCGAAACCGGACGCGGGTTCCCAGTCGTTCAGCGAGACGGTAAGACCGAAGCACAGGGCGTAGACCGATCCGCCGGCGAGGACCAGCTGCTTACCGATCGGCGTGGGCGGGGTCTCCGGTTCGCTCGGCGGGACAACGGGTTCGCCCGACGAGCCGACCGGCGGATCGGTCGCCGGCCGGGAGGTACCCACCTGGCCGGGCCGGGCCGTCGAGCCGCGGCCGGGAACCGATTGGCCGGATTGTTGCGCTTTGCCGGTCGGCGCGGGCTTCGCGGGAAAACGGCCGCCACTCGCGCTCGGTGCGACACTCACGCCACCGCCCGCGGGCGCCGAGCCGGGAGCCGCAGCGGCCGGCTCCCGCCCACCCGCATCACCATCGGAGATCAAAAACTCGGAGATCAAAAACCAGGCCACCAGTGCCGCGACGATCACGGCCGCAAGGCCACCGCCGGCCAGGCGATTCCGCCGATCCCGCAGCCGTACGCGGAGAGCACCGTCGCCAGCAGCAGCGGAGGGCAGCGCCCCGCCGCTCCGGGCACCGCCGGCCGCACCCACCGAGCCAACCGCACCCACCGAGCCAACCGCACCGCCACTCCGGGCCGCATCTGCCGCGCCCACGGCCCCAACCGCGACGCCGGCGAGGGCTGCGCCGGAGGCACGTGCCGGGTTGATCGGCCCGCCGGGGACCGCCACGTCGTTGACGGCCGTCGAGGCTGGCGCCGCGCCCTCCGCCGGGGCGGACATTCCACTCGAAACCGCGGGGACGGCCGCCGCTTGCGGGTGTCGCGCGGTCTCTTGGCGTACATCTGGAATTGAAGCCTCCGCCGCGTCCGCCAGAGCGGATGACACCTCGCGCGCGGTGGGCCGTGACTCCGGGTCCTTGCGCAGGCAGCCGCTGATCAACTCGGTCACCGCGCGCGGCACCCCGGGCAGGTCGGGCAGCGGCGCCGGTTCGACATAGATGTGCGCCTGCAGCATCTGCGTCGTGCTCTCCACGCTCCACGGCGACTGCCCGGCGAGCAGCCGGTAGAGCAGCACGCCCAGCGCGTACACGTCCGAGGCCGACACCACCGCACCGCCGACGAGGCGCTCCGGAGCGAGGTAGGCCGGGGTGCCGACCAGCATGTCGTCGGGTGCCGGGCCGATCGCCGCCGCGATGCCGAAGTCGACAACCTTCGCGCCGCCCGCGGTGACCATGATGTTCGCCATCTTGATGTCGCGGTGCACCAGGCCCTCGGCGTGCGCGTAGGCCAACGCGGCCGCCACCTCGCCGCAGATCCGGAAGACCGTGCGCGGCGGCAGCGGGCCTTCCGCCATCCGCTCCTGCAGGGTGTGGCCGTTGACGAGCTCCATCACCACGTACGGCAGTGGGGTGTCGCCGTCGGCCGCCTCGCCGTAGTCGTAAACCTGCGCGATGTGCGGATGCACGAGGTTCGCGGCGGCGCGTGCCTCATCCCGGATCCGGGCGCGCGAGTGCGGATCGCCGGCGTAGCGCGCCGCCAGCAACTTCACCGCGACCGGCCGGCCGAGCACCTCGTCGCGGGCGCGCCACACCACGGCCATGCCACCGCTGCCCAGCTCGTTCAGCAATTTGTAGCGGCCACCGAGCACCTGCCGAACTTCCACCGGGGCAAGTGTGCCCGCCGGATCGGAAATTCGCACATCCCGGCGCGCTCGAATGGCCTTCACATTCCTTTTGCGGCAGGCTCGTCCTATTGTTTCCG
>DASWMR010000006.1:0-1740 GCA_036399635.1 Actinoplanes sp.
GCTGTGCTGCAACGTGCCTACCCGGGCAACGTGCCGAGTGTTGATTACTATCCGTTGCTCGTCGTGCTGCAAGAGGACATGTCGGCCCGCAATCTTGCGGCGGTGGTCGCCGAACTTGTGGACGGGGAGACCGCGGTCGTCGACAACGACGCCGCGGCGGCCGTGTCCGTGCGGCGACCGCCTCCCCGCGATGTTGAACGGGTTCGGACGCATCTGCTGAGCAACGGCTGGATCCCCGAAGAGGATTAGCGGCAGCCCGCGCTCGTTCAGGCGGCTCGGACGACTGCGAGCTGGATGATGGTCGCACCGCGGCCGGTGGTCAGGTGGCCGCGGCCGGGTGGGCCGGCGAAGAACTGGTCGCGCTCCAGGGTGAAGCCGTGGGTGCGGGCGACCGGCACGCTGGTTGGCGTCAGCAGCAGGCGGGTGCCGGCGGTCATGATTTCGTTGACGATGCGCATCAGGGAGCGGCGTTGTCCCTCCAGGATCGGGGTGGCGTCGCCGCACATGATGAGCGCTTGGCGGCCCAGCGCGCCCGGGCCCGCGATGTCCTGCAGCAGCGTGGGCGCTTCGCTGAAGCCCTCCTGGGTCGGGGTCACGGTGATCTGCTCGCAGTCGTCGATGATGACCGCGTAGGGACCGTCGCCGAACGCCTCCACGGCGGTGCGCAGGTCGGCGTCCTTGAGGGTGGTGCCGCTGAGGACGCGTACGCCCGCATCGTCTGGCAAAAGCGTGCGCAAGGGGGAGCGGGGCGGCGCTAGGGCGAGCACCCCGACGTCGATGCGGCGGAGGCCGTGCGCCACGGTGGCGGCGGCCGTGGTGCGGCCTGAGCCGCCCGGGCCGGAAACCAGCATCAGGTGTGGCCCGGCCTCGAAGAGATCCACGCCGAGGGTGACGACGTCGGGGCCGCCGACGCCGAGCGGAATCCAGGTGGGCGACGGCGCGACCTCGGGCACCGCGAGGTCGGCCAGTGCGATCCGGGCTGGGATGGGCGGAAACCGTCGCGGTGGATGGGTGTCGGTGGGCCGGTCCCGGCGCTGGGCGACGAGGTCGGCCGGGGTGCCGGCGGCCTGGGCGACCTGCAGGTGCAGACCGTTTCCGGCGTCGATCGCCCGACCGGGCAGGACCGGTGGCGGCACCATCGGGCCGGTGAGGCTCTGCTTGCGGATGTCCTCCTTGGGAAACGGCAGCAGGATGCGGTGTGAGTACAACCCGGGAACCTTGCCGGACATCATGTCCTGGCCGCCGATCGCGACCACGTGTACGCCGACCGGCGGGCCGGCCGTGATGATCGCGCGCACGGTGCCGAGCATCGAGGTCTCGATGAAGTTCGGGTCACCGCGGTTCTCGAAGTACTCCCAGCCGTCGATGATCACGAGGATCCACGGGTCGGGCTCGCCGGTCACCGCGAAGCGGGCGACCGTACGGCGCTGCACCTCGCTGTCGAGCCAGGTGACAAAGCGGCGGATCCGGTCCGGTTCGGCGGCCGACAGGACGGCTCCGCAGTGCGGCAGCTCGGCGTAGCCGCTCAGTCCCGCCGGGCGGTTCTCGAGCACGTACAGGTGCGCCTGCTCCGGCCCGAACCGGCCGGCCACGCTGGTGATCAGGGTGCGGGCGACGGTGGTCCGGCCGGACTGCGGGCCGCCCGCGACCAGCAGCCGGTTGGTGCCGGCGAGATCCAGTACGGCCATCGGCTGCGACTGCGCGGCCGGATCGTCGAGGAGCCCGAACGGAACGGCGCTG
>DASWMR010000007.1:0-2174 GCA_036399635.1 Actinoplanes sp.
CGTCCCGCTCGCCCAGGAACTTGTAGGTGGACGAGTCGAAGATCAGGTCGTGCCGGGTGCCCTGGTCGGTCCGGGACACCGCGATGCCGTGCCGGCCGGCCAGGTCGACCTGCTTCACCACGCTGGTGCCGCCGATGGTCGCCGCGGCGTCGAACATCGCGGCCACCGAGGCGGGCGGCACGTACTGCTCGCGGAGGGTGTCGCCGACCTTCGTGAACGCCCGGGTGTCCGGCGAGGGCCCGGCCGGCTTGTGGTCGTCGGCATCCTTGTAGAGGTAGGCGCGCATCGCCTTCTCCTCGGTGGGCAGATCCCGCAGGTAGGCCGGGATACCCTCGCCGCCGGTCAGCGGCACGTTGGCCAGGTCCGGCCCACTGGGTTCGGTGCCCGGCTTCGCCGGCTTCTCCCGCAGCAAGCCGGTCTGGCTGCCGTCCACCGACAGCCAGATGTGGCGGATCTGCTCCACCGGCGGCTGGTAGCCCTGTGGCCCCCCGCCGGCCCAGGCCACCCGCGACTCGACGTAGACGAACTGGTCGGGCCGCGCCGGCAGGACTGGCTCGCGGCGGGCCTCGGCGGCGGCCAGCCGCAGCACCTGGGCGGCCTCGGTCGACCGCTCGGGCGTCGCCGCCTCGTCCGAGTTGACCCCGACCACCGCCACCGCCGCCGCCACGGCGGCGAGGGCTCCGGCCGGAACGAGTCGCCAGGCCCATTGCCGCTGCCTGGCGGCGGGCCGGAACATGCCGGCCCGGGCCCGGTTCAGCGTCGCCGGCTCGGCGGGGGCGGCGTCCGCGCGGAACTCCTTCATCAGGTCCAGGTCATTCATGGTCGATCCCGTTCGTCAGGTCCAGCTCGGGGAAGTCGTGCAGGGCGGAGCGGATGCGTTTGCGCGCGCTGTGCAGCCGTGATCGCACCGTGCCGACCGGGATGTTCAGCGCACGGGCCACCTCGGGGTAGCTGAGTTGCGCCTGGCTGACCAGGGTCAGCACTTCGCGCTCGCCCACCGGCAACCGGGCCAGGACCTTGGCGAGGGCGCGCACGTGATCGGCCGCGGCCACTCGGGCCAGCACCCGGTCGCCGTGGTCGGCCAGGGCCGGGTCGGCCCCGGTGCGGGCGAGCGCCCGGTACTGCCGGATCTCGGCCCGCTGGTGCCCGCGGAGCAGGTTGGCGGCGATACCGTACAGCCAGGGGAGCGAGTCTGGTCGTTCGAAGTCGTACCGGTCCCGGGCGCGGAAGGCGATCAGGAAGGTCTCCGCCATCAGGTCGTCGGCGAGGGTCCGGCCGATCCGGCGGGTCAGGTAGCGGTGCACGGTCGAGGCGTGCCGGTCGAAGATCCGGCCGAATACCTGCGGGTCGGCACCGGAGAGCCGGATCAGGTCGGTGTCGCTCAGCTCGGCGACCGGATCTGCGCGGGCTGCGGTCATGCGGGCCCCTCTCGAAGTCGTACGAGTCCGTCACCCCGCCATTGACCGATCGGCGACAATCAGTTCACCCGAATCCGCTCACCCGGGGCGCGCCTCCACCGCCTGTGCAAGATCTTGTGCATAACTCTGTGGATGACCACCAGAAGTTGTGGACAACTAGTGCCAACCCACACTCAGTGCGTCTTCTGTCGTACCCCTGGTGCAACATGATCGACGTGGTTGACGAAGCTGAGCCCGCCCGCGGCGGAAAACAAAATGTCACCCCGGATGATGACGTAGTCGGACGGGTCCTCGGTACGGCCGACGCGACGCCGTTGCAGTTCTGGACGGCCGTGACCCCGGGTAGCTACCTGCAGCTCGACGACGTCGTGGTGACCAAGCGCGACCTGCCCGATCGCGAGCCGGTCACCATCGCCGGCGTGGTCACCCAGGTCCGGGCCCGGCACGAGGGCGCCCAGTTCGACTCGGACGTCTTCGCGATCGCCGAGGGCACCCTGCCGGCCATGGTCCAGGAGGCCGCCGAGATCACCACCACCCGGGTCGACCCCGAGCTGTACGTGCCGCCCGCCCCGGGCGCGGTGGTGCGCCGGGCGTCCGGCGAGGCCCGGGCCGCGGCCCTGCACTTCGACCGGATGGAACGGCGCATCCCGATGGGCACCGGCCGCGTCGGTGTGCCGGTCTTCCTCAACGCCGACTTCCTCGACGGCACTCGCGGCGCGCACGTGTCGATCTCCGGCATCTCGGGCGTGGCCACCA
>DASWMR010000008.1:0-30978 GCA_036399635.1 Actinoplanes sp.
GCTGCCGCCGCCGGCGCGCACCACCAGCGGGAAGACCGCCGGCTCGACCGGGATGCCCTCGGCCTCGGCGAGCGTCTGGAGGTAGGGGCGCAGCGTGGCCGGCGGGATCAGCCGGAACGGGTAGTGGTGGGTTCGCGAACGGATCGTGCCGAGGACCTTCTCCGGCTCGGTGGTCGCGAAGAGGAACTTGACGTACTCCGGTGGCTCCTCGACGAGCTTGAGCAGCGCGTTGAAGCCGGCCGACGAGACCATGTGCGCCTCGTCGATGACGTAGATCTTGTATCGACTGTTGGCCGGCGCGAAGAACGCCTTTTCGCGCAGCTCACGGGCGTCGTCGACACCGCCGTGGCTGGCCGCGTCGATCTCGATGACGTCGATCGAGCCGGTGCCGTCGTTCATCAGCGACTTGCAGGACGCGCAGACCCCGCAGGGCTCCGGGGTCGGGCCCTGCTCACAGTTGAGCGAGCGGGCCAGGATGCGCGCGCTCGAGGTCTTGCCGCAGCCGCGCGGCCCGGAGAACAGGTAGGCATGGTGAAGCCGGCCGCTGCGCAGCGCCTGCGACAACGGCTCGGTGACGTGCTCCTGCCCGATCACCTCGGCGAACGTGCGCGGCCGGTACTTGCGGTAAAGCGCGAGTGCCACTGCTGCCCCTCCTCGACGACCGCGCCATTGTCCGTCGGGGGTATGACAAGAACCAACTCGTGTCCCGCCGACGTGGTGCCGGAGGCGGACCGGAGGGCCGGGAACGCAAGGGGCCCCCCGTGCACCCGTCAGAGCCCGCTTATCCTTGCTGCCTTCCGGCCCTGGGGAGGTTCACGAGATGCACGCCGCACGAGGGGCTTCTCCAGAGCGTACCGGTCGTGCCGGAGGGACGAAGGCCCCCTCCCCGCATAGCCGCCGACCGAATGTCTGTATCGTGTGCCACGGAGGATTCGCCTAGTGGCCTAGGGCGCACGCTTGGAAAGCGTGTTGGGATAAAACCCTCACGAGTTCGAATCTCGTATCCTCCGCCATGAAAGACACGCACGACGAAGCCGGTCCCATGGGACCGGCTTTCGTGCATCAAGGCTCAGGGTTGGGCCGCGGCGATCGCATCGTCCACCGCTGGGAAGATCACGAAGTACCGGCTCAACCCCACCGTCTCCATCAGGCGGGCGAGGAACGGATTGGCGCCGGCGAAGCTGAGCCAACCCCCGCGTGCGGTGATGACCTGTTTGCTGGTGACGAAGGCGCTGAGCCCGACCGAGTCGCAGAACTTCAGCTCGGTCAGGTCCACGACGATTCGGGGCACCGGGCGTTGCAGCAGGCTCGCCAGGACCGAATGCAGCTCCCCGGCGGTGTCGGCGTCGAGTTCGCCTTTCAGATGCAGAACGGCGACGTCGGAGCGGTGATCGGTGACTTTGGCCTGCATGGGATCACTTCCTGCCCGGTTCGATGGCAACTTAGGGTAGGCCTGGCTAACGCCGCGGATCGGACAGTACGTGCGATATACGCACAATCGGGCCGAACCTCCGCAGAGGTCCGGCCCGATCGGAAAGTTCGGCTGGCCGATGATGTGGAGCGGTGCGGCTCAGCCCGGCTCCTGGCGCCTACAGCTTGCGCCACCGCCAGCGTGAACCCCGCCACGCGTCCGCCAGGATCATGGCCGATGCCTGCCCTGGACAGTGCTGCACCTTCGACTTCCCCTGAGGTCCGCCCATCTGAGCTTCGACTTCCCAGCGCTCGCCGTCGGTACGGATGTAAACGTCCCGGCGCGCGAGCCGGGAGTCGCCATTCCACCAGTGATGCTCAACTCTCACGTGTCAAATCTAGGACACCTGGACGCAATCGGCGCCGGGCAATCTTGTGAAACTTCCTCGCCGCGGGGCTGAAGCGCATTGTCTGATCCGGTGGTTTTCCAGACCGTGACTTGCGCAACAGCGCCGTATTTGGGCAGTCCCGTTTCCGCTACGCAGAGTGAATGCTTCAGATGGCGAAGGAGATGACGCGAGGTCGACACGGTCGCGTTACGCACCGGACACCTGATCATGGAGAACGGGTGATCGACATGGTTCCTGTTCAGAGACGCTCCCAGCGGCCGGACGGACACGCAGCGTGATCGACACCGGCCGCGCGCGGCCGCCGCTGGGAACTCCGGTAAAAACGACGGTTTCAGTAACCGGACGATGACAATGCGTAGGCGAATGACGGTGGTCGCGGTAGCGATGATTCAGTGGGAACGACGCAAAGTCGTAGATGCAGAGAGCAACGACAATCCGGGCAGAGTCCGCAACTAACCGAAAACCCGGCGGCGAGCAAACCCCGATAAGGTACCGCCGGCATACGAGCCCACGACTGAGACCGTCGGGCGGCGCGACTCACACGAGCCGGATCCGATCGCCGCGCCGATCTCCAGCGGAATCGTGGACAATCGATCGGCGTTGATGACCGACACGGGGGCCCGGCATGAACTTCAATGGCTTCATCTCGTACAGCCATGCTGCGGATGGGCGGTTGGCGCCGGCCGTACAGCGCGGGTTGCACCGGCTCGCGAAGCCGTGGCACCGCCGCCGGGCGTTGTGGATCTTCCGGGATCAGACCGGCCTGTCCGTGACACCGACGCTGTGGTCCTCGATCCAGCAGGCGCTGGACGACTCGGAGTGGTTCGTGCTGCTCGCGTCGCCGGAGGCCGCCCAGTCTCCGTGGGTGAACCGGGAGATCGAGCACTGGATCGCGACGAAGCCGGCCGACCGGATCCTGCCGGTGGTGACCGACGGGGAATGGGAGTGGGACCCGGAGAGCGGCGATCTGGCCGCCGACTCGACCGCCGTACCGGCCGCGCTGCGCGGCGTGTTCGCCGAGGAGCCGCTCTACCTCGATATGCGCTGGGCCCGCGACGACCGGCATCTCAGCCTGCAGCACTCCCGGTTCCGCGACGCGATCGCGCAGCTGGCCGCCCCCATGCACGGCGTCAGCAAAGACGACCTCGAGGGTGAAGACGTCCGCCAACACCGCCGGGTGGGTCGGCTGCGCTGGGCGGTGGGGGCAGCACTGGCCTTGCTGATGGTGGCGGCGTCGCTGGCCGCTGCGCTTGCGGGGCGTAACGCCGACTGGGCCACCGCCTCGGCGGTGGAGGCGCGGCGCCAGCAGCAGGTCGCCGCGGAGCAGCGCGGCAACGCCGAGCGGTCCGCGGAGGAGGCGCAACGGCAGCAGGAGAACGCCCGCAACCAGGAGGCACGGGCACGGGCCGCCGGTATCGAAACGAAAGTGCAGGAGAAACGCGCTCGGGAACAACAGGTTGCGGCCAAGCGGGCAGCGGCCACGGCAGGCCGGCAGCAGCAGCTGGCGAAGCGGGCACAGGCGCTGGCTGAGGAGCAGAGGGCAGTGGCCGAGGAGCAGAGCGAGCTGGCACAGCAATCGAAGGCGGAGACAGCCCACCTGAAGCTCGTCGCGGAGGAGCAGAAACGCATCGCCGCTCAGGCCACCGCGACTGCCGAGGAGCAGACGCGCATCGCGAAGGAGCAGCAACAGCTGGCCCTGCTCGCCGAACAGGACGCCGCACGTCAGACGGTGATCGCCCAGAAGGCCGCCGCGGATGCCGCCGTGCAGGTGGAAGAGGCCGCAAAGCAGAAGCGGATCGCCCTCGGACGCAGGCTGTTGAACCAAGCCAAGGCGACGATCAGCAACGACCCCACGTTGGCGATCCGACTGGGGCTCGCCGCGGAGAAGATCCAACCCGGCACCGAGGCCCGCGGCGAGCTTGCCAGCCTTGTCACTTCCACGCGCCGGGTCGGCATCATCAGCGAGGTCGATGTCCTGCGCGCGGCGTACGGGCCCAACAACGTCCTCGCCACCGTCGAGGCCGGCTTCACAGCGTCACTGTGGAACGTGGCCAACCCGGCCGTGCCAGTCCGGCTCGCCACGCTTCGCGACGTTCCGTACTCCGGCGAGCCCGTCTTCAGCCCGGACGGGAAGACGCTCGCCCTCATCGGCAGCTGGAACTTCCAGCCGGTTCTCTTCGACGTCTCCAATCCGGCCCATCCGACTCTGCTCGCCACCCTGCCTTGGTCATTTGCCCAGTGGCTTTCCTTCAGCCCGGACGGGCAGACGCTGGCCGCTAGCAATATCGACGGGCAATGGAGCCTGTGGGACATCGCCAACAGGGAAAGTCCCGGCCTACTCAGCAAACAAACCAAACGGGCCGCGACGCCAATCGTCTTCAGCCCGGACGGCCACACCGTCGCGGCCGCCGGCGTGCCCGGGACCGTCTATGACATCACTAATCGCGCCCAGCCAACGGAAGTGGCCACGCTCGACGGTGAGTGGCGGAGTGCGACCTTCAGCCCGACAGAACCCCTCCTGATCACCCACGACCGCGATGGGAACCTCGCGCTCTGGCGGATGGACGACCCGACTCAGCCGCAACAGGTCCTCATGATGCCGGCCCGGGCTTATGCCTCGGCTTTCAGCAGGGATGGCCAGACCCTCGTCACTAGCGACGGCACCGGGACAGCGCGCCTCTGGGACATGTCCGGAAAGTCACCCATCCCGATAGCCAGCATCAATGATCAAGGCGGCTCCGGAGGTTCGTTGGACTTCAGCCCGGACGGCCGACTGTTGGTGACCACCTCATCCACCGGCGTGTCCAGCCTGTGGACCGTCGCGGCACACGGCGAACCGAAGGTCCGCAGTCGGGCCGAAGGCGCATACGGGTCCAATGTGGCGACGACCCTCACGCCGGACGGACAACGCCTGATCACCGCACACCGCGACGGCACGGCAACCGTGTGGGACCTGTCGAAGCCCGCCGGTCCCGTCGAGCGCGCTACGGCGCGCATCGATAAGGAGCCGATCGACAAGGCGGCGGTCAGTCGCAGCGGTGACCTCATCGCGACGATCGGCTGGCAGAACGGGGCACCGGTGACGCTCACCGACCTCAGCGATCCCACCGCGCCGGTACCACTCGGCACACTGCCCGACGGGGACTACGGCAGGGTGCTGGCGTTCGATCCGCAAGGGCGCACGCTGGCCGTCGGCCGCGGGGTAAGCGACGTGACGCTGTGGGATCTCAGCAACCGACAGCGCCCGACATGGCTCGCCGACCTACCCGGCACCGACGGGGTCTCGACCCTCGCCTTTAGCCCCGACGGCCACACCGTCGCCATCGGCACGGCACTGGCAATCCACCTCTGGAACGTGGCTGACCGCTCGAAACCGGTTCATTTCGGGACACTCAAGGGACACGCCGACGACGTGAACGCACTGGTGTTCAGCCCCGACGGGCGCACGCTGGCCTCCGGCAGCGAAGACCGGACGGTGGCGCTGTGGAACGTCGGCGACCATACCCACCTGGGCCGGCAGGCCATCCTGACCGGCAACGATGGCGCGGTAGGGTCAGTGGCCTTCGCTCCGGACGGCCGCACTCTCGCGATCGGCGTATTCGACGCTGCGGCGGTGCTATGGGACGTGGCCGACCCGCCCGCCCCCGTTCGGCTCGCCACGCTGATCCGCGCCGAGCTCACCCCGGGCACCGTGCTCCTCCATCCGGATGGGCGCACGCTCATCACCGCCGGCTACGGCGACACCACCGACCGAGCCGTCTTCTGGGACTATTCGGCGCTGAACGACCTACGCGCCAACCCCGTCAACATCGCCTGCGCCGTCGTCGGTGGTGGCTTCACCCCGGACGAGTGGGCCCTGTACATCCCCGACGCGGATTACCAGCCGACCTGTCCCCACTGACGCCAGAAACCGGAAACGCCCGGCGGCTCATTTCGAGTCGCCGGGCGTTGCCCTGCTTGGTGGCGGTGGTGAAGGGATTTGAACCCTTGGAGGGCTTGCACCCTCACACGCTTTCGAGGCGTGCTCCTTAGGCCGCTCGGACACACCACCGTGAAGTAGGTTACTAGACGCCCGGCGGCGTTCTGCGCCGGGTCCGGGCACCTGGCAAGATCAGCAGCTCACCCAGCGAGAAGGGCACGAAAAGATGAGCGTGCACATCGGCGCACAGCCGGGCGACATCGCCGAGCGCGTCCTCCTCCCGGGCGACCCGATGCGGGCCAAGTGGATCGCCGAGACCTTCCTACAGGACGCCAAGTGCTACAGCGAGGTCCGCGGGATGCTCGGCTTCACCGGCACCTACCAGGGGGTGCCGGTGTCGGTGCAGGGCTCCGGCATGGGCATGCCGTCCGCGTCGATCTACACCCACGAGCTGATCAACGAATACGGCGTACGGTCTCTGATCCGGATCGGCTCGTGCGGCGCCCTCGCGATGGACCTCCAGCTGGGCGACGTGATCGCGGCGATCGGCTCGGCCACCGATTCGAACATGAACCGCACCCGCTTCGACGGCCTGGTCGACTACGCGCCGGTCGCCGACTTCGGTCTGCTGCGCACCGCGGTCGACGTGGCCGAGCGGCAGGGCACCGCGATCCGGGTGGGCCCGATCCTCGCCGCGGACGCCTTCTACACCGACCGCCCCGACCTCTACGACACGCTCGCCGACTACGGCGTCCTGGCGGTCGAGATGGAGTCCGCCGCGATCTACACGATCGCCGCCCGCTACGGCGCCCGCGCGTTGACCATTCTCACCGTCAGCGATCACATCAAAACCGGCGCCAAGATGGAGTCGGCCCAGCGCGAGCAGGGCTTCGGCGACATGGTGCGGATCGGCCTGGAAACCGCGATCACCGGCGACATCGCTTAAACCCGAACCGCGGATGTACGCGACGTCCCCGCCAGCAACCGCACCAGCGCGTCCCGGGCCCGACGGGTGCCAGGTCAGCGGAAGAAATCACGCAGCAGTGCCGCGCACTGCTGCTCAAGAACCGACGGGTAGACCTCGGGTCGGTGATTGAGCCGCCGGTCGCGGACCACGTCCCAGAGCGACCCGACCGCTCCGGTCTTGGGCTCCCAGGCGCCGAAGACCAGGGTCGACACCCGGGCCAGCACCAGTGCGCCGGCACACATCGTGCACGGCTCCAGCGTGACCACCAGCGTGCAGCCCTCGAGCCGCCAGCTGCCGACCAGCAGGGCCGCCCGGCGCAGGGCCAGGATCTCGGCGTGCGCTGTCGGGTCGCCGGCGGCCTCGCGCTCGTTGCCTGCCGCCGCTAGCTCCGCGCCGTCCGGCCCGAAGACCACCGCCCCCACCGGCACGTCCTCCGGGAACGCCGAGGCCACCTCGATGGCCCGCCACATCCAGGTCTCATGCTGCGGCGAGACCTGGAGGCTCACGCTGGGCCACCCGACGAGCGGCTCACGCCTCGCGCAGCTCCTCGACCTCGTCGCCGCAGCCGATCCGCTGACAGATCTCGGCGGTCACGTCGGACGGCAGCATGCCCTCCCGCCCGCAGAGGCTCAGCAACCGGTGCGAGCTGACACCCAGGTCGACCAGCAACTCGGCATCACCGACCGGATCGGCGTCCGGGTCGGCAGCCGGCCGCTCCTCTTCGTCATCACCCGCGGCCAGGTCGTCGATCTCCAGGACCGGCGCCTCGATCTCGCCCAGCAGCACCCCGCCGATCCGGGACTCCTCGGCAAACGCCGAGTCCGAGCCGAAGACCCGCAGGTCCTCGACCTCGTCCAGGCGCAGGATCGCCAGATATTGGTCGTCACTCTCGACGAACAGCAGCAACAGTTCGGCGTCCGGCTCGGCGTCGCGGAGTGCGTCGACCACCTCGTCGATATCGGCGAGGCCGGTCAGATCCAGCTCGAACGCCGTCCACCCGTTCTTGCCCCGGGCAGTTGCGGCAGCGAAAGTCGACAAGATTTCCCCCCACGCGACTTTTGTCTTCAGCGTGTGACGGTAGCCGGAAGAACGTCGGGCGCCATGCGCCACGCCCCTAACAACTCCGAACTCAGTTCACCAGGCGCCGGCGCATCGCGATGATCTCGCGGATCCGCGAGACGCGGAGCCGTTGCGGCTGAGCATGCTCGCGCACCGATTTCGCCTCGGCGAGCGCGGCCAGCAGCTCGGCGCGCCGGCGTCGGCGATCGGGGTCGAGCCGTCGCGGTGAGGGGGCCATGAAGCCGAGGTTGCCGATCGATTCGGCGTTCGTCAAGGGGATGTGCGATCCGCGACGACAACGCCACGTCGGGTCGCCGACAAGCCGGTCAAGGCCGGACAATCACCACAGCGGCCAGTTGTTCGAGGTGATCCACCGAGCCGCGACGAAGGCCACCGCGATGGAGAGTCCGAGACCGGCGGTGAGGGCGATGCCGACCGCGACCCCGCGATCGCCGAACAGGCTCAACACCCCGGCGACGGCCCAGGCGACAAGTGCGGCGGCGACAGTCCACCACGCGTACGTCGCCAAGTTGTGACCCAGCGCACCGAAGAGCGCGAACCAGAGCACCGCGGCGCCGAGACCGGCGAGCAACGGGCCGGCGTGCACCGGGTGCGGCTCGCGATAGACCGGCCGGCGGGGCAGCCCCGGAAACAGGCCGGACGGCGGCCGCATCGGCGCGGCGGCCGGGTGCGGGGCCGGATGGGAGGTCGCCGGGTAGGAAATCGGCGGGTGGGAGGTCGCCGGCCAGGCCGGATGCCCGTCGGTCACGGCTCCTCCTCGTCGGCCGGAGTTGAGTAGTTCAGTGGCCAGCGTAGCCGGGTCAGCGGGAATGGTCGGGTTCTGCCAGGATGGCCCGGTGCGATTGCTCCGGGTACTCACGTCCTTGACCGTCTCGGCTGTCTGCCTGGCCGGCTGCGCCAGCGATTCCGGCGGCCTGACGGCGGGCGGCACCCCGCAGTTCGTGGCTCCGTCGGAGAGCAGCGCCCCGGTGCCCGCGCTGCCGACAGCCGCGCCGAGCTCCGCACCGACACCCTCGCCGAGCGCCTCCACCAGCGCGTCCGCGAAACCGTCGCCGTCGCGCTCGGCCACCACGTCCGCCACGAAGGTGAAATACGTCTTTCCGGTGAAGGCGTCGAACGTCGACTTCCACACGACCCACTCGAAATACCCGGCGACCGACATCTTCGCCGATTGCGGCGAGTCGGTGGTGGCCACCACCAGCGGCAAGGTGCTCGAGATCAGCCTCAAGGATGTGTATGTCGAGGGTTCGGCCGACGGTCCGAACAACGGCGGGCTGTTCGTGTCGCTGCTCGGCGACGACGGGGTGCGCTATTACGGCTCGCACCTGAGCAAGGTGCAGTCCGGCATCAAGGCGGGTGTCCGGGTCGCTGCCGGCCAGCTGCTCGGCAAGGTCGGCAAGACCGGCAACGCGAACAACGTCTGCCACCTGCACTACGGCATCTCGCCGCCGTGCGCGAAGACCGGCGACTGGAAGGTGCGGCGCGGCGTGGTCTGGCCGGCCACCTTCCTGACCTCGTGGCGCAGCGGCGGCAAGAAGAGCCCGGTCGCGACCGTCGCCAGCTGGAAGAGCGCGCACAACTGCACGGCCTGAGCCGGTTAGGGTTCCGATCGTGGACGTGGCGGTCATCGGGTTGGGACTCATCGGCGGCTCGCTGCTGCGGGCGCTCGCCGCGGCCGGGCACCGGGTGACCGGTTTCGACGCCGATCCCGACAGCCGGGCGGCGGCCGCGGCCGCGGGCTGCACCGTCGCCGGGTCGGTGCCCGAGGCAGTCGTCGGGGCGGAACTGGTCGCTCTCGCCGTACCGCTGCCGGTCCTGCCTCTCGTCCTCGATCAGCTGGCCGGGTACGACGGCCTGGTCACCGATGTCACCTCGGTCAAGGGTCCGGTGCGCGACCTCGCCGCGAAGCACGGCCTGCACCGGTTCGTCGGCGGTCATCCGATGGCCGGCAAGGAGACGTCGGGTTTCGCGGCGTCCGATGCGCGGCTGTTCGACGGGTGCGCGTGGGTGCTGTGCCTGGAGCCCGACGGCACCAAGCTGGGGGACTGGCTGACGCTCGCGGTACTTTGCACCGGCCTGGGCGCTCGCGTCGTCCCGATGACCGCCGCCGAGCACGACCGGGCGGTCGCCGAGGTCAGTCACGTGCCGCACCTCGTCGCCGCCGCGCTGGCCCGGCAGCTGGCGGGGAATCCGCCGGCCGCGACGCTCGCCGCCGGTTCGTTCCGGGACGGCACCCGGGTCGCGGCCACCCGCGCCGAGCTGATCGTGGCGATGTGCGGCGGCAACGCGACCGAGGTGGGCACCGCGCTGCGCGCGCTGATCGTCGATCTCGAGCGGATGGGCGAGGCGCTGGCGACCGACCCGGCACGACTCCTCACGCCGATCGTGGCGACCGCCGGCGAGCTGCGGCGGGGCTGGCCGGCGGCGAGCGGCGAGCCGGTCGAGATGCGGGCCGGGATCGGCGAGCTGCTCGCGCTCGGCCGGGCCGGCGGCTGGGTCACCGCGGTCGGTCGGGATCGAGCCGCCCTCTCCACAATGCGGCCGGAAACTGACCGCTTTAGCTCCTAGCCTTCTCGGTGACGGCCCAAGCCAACCCTGAGGAGACACAGATGCCCGCCCAGGTCGGACCCATCGCCACCGAGCAGGAGGGCCTGCTCGGCTTCCTCACCCAGATGCGCTACGTCGTGCGGCTGACCGCGCACGGCCTCACCGAAGAGCAGCTGCGAGCCACGCCCGCCGCCAGTGAACTGAGCGTGGGCGGCCTCATCAAGCACTGCGCCTCCACCGAGGAGAACTGGCTGAGCACGATCCGGCGCGAGCCACAGGTGATCGACTACGCGAAGTACGGCGCGGACTTCCGGCTGGCCGACGGCGAGACCATCGAGGACATCTTCGCCCGGTACGACCGAGTGGCCGTGGAGACCGAGAAGACGATCGCCGAGATCGGCGACCTGAGCTTTGCGATCGCGATCGACCACTCGGTGCCGTGGAACCGCAAGGACATGGACCACTGGACGATCCGGTGGATCCTGCTGCACCTGATCCAGGAGACCGCGCGGCACGCCGGCCACGCCGACATCATCCGCGAGACGATCGACGGCGCCACCGCGTTCCCCCTGATCGCGGCCGCCGAGGGCTGGCCCGAGACAGAGTGGCTCAAGCCCTGGCAGCCGCCCGCCTAGGCCACGCGCCGGGGCTCCCCGGTGCGGCGCGGGCGCCGCGCGGGCGCCAGACGGATGCCGGGCCGGCACTAGGCCGGCGTCGGGCAGGCGCCAGGCGGGCATCAGGCCGGCGTCGGGCGGGCTATAGCCGGGCGCCGCGGTCCAGGCGGATCACCCGGCGGTCCGTCACGATCGCGGTGACCAGATCGTGCGGGGTGACGTCGAAGGCCGGGTTGGCCGCCTCGCCCCACGAGGTGACCTCGGCCGAACCGCGGTCCTCGATCGGCACCGCCGCGCCGGTGGGGGTGCCGAGGTCCACCGTCGACTCGGGCGCGACGACCACGAACGGCAGGCCGGCCCGGCGGGCGCCGAGCGCGTGCGCGTAGCTGCCTATCTTGTTGATCACGTCGCCGTTGGCGCAGATCCGGTCGGCGCCGAGGATCACCGCGTCCACCTCGCCGCGGGCCATCAGGAAGGGCCCCGCCGAGTCGACCGCGACCCGGTGCTCGATCCCCCAGCGGGACAGCTCCCAGGAGGTGAGCCGGGCGCCCTGCAGCAGCGGCCGAGTCTCGCTCGCTACCACCCCGGCCAGCGCACCGCGCTGATGCATTTCGCGGACCACGCCGAGCGCCGTGCCCAGGGTGACCGCGCAGAGCCCGCCGGTGTTGCAGTGGGTGAGCAACCGAGGTCGGTCTCCGCACAGCTCGGCCATCAGGTCGGCGCCGCGGGCGGCCATCGCGGCCGAGGCGGCGATCTCCTCGTCCCGGATGGCGCACGCCTCGGCCAGCACCGCCTCCGGCCCCCGGTCGAGCAACGCAGCCGCGCGACGCGCTCCGCGGGCCAGGTTGACCGCGGTCGGCCGGGCATGCTCGATCCGCTCCACCGCGCCGGCCAGCGCCTCCGGCTCGCCGGCGTGCAGCCGGGCGGCCAGGGCCACGCCGAACGCACCGGCCACGCCCAGCGCGGGCGCACCCCGGACGGCCAGCGACTGGATCGCAGCAATCAACTCCGGCACGGTCCGCAGGCGCCGGATCCGCAGCTCACCCGGGAGCAATGTCTGATCAATGATCTCGACGGCGTCGTCCACCCAGTCGATCGTCCGCATCCGTCGAGCGTAACGACCCAGGCCCTAGGCTGGTGGTCATGGCATCTCGGGATCCGGTCGCCGACCTGCGTCGCATCGCGTTTCTGCTGGAGCGGGCCAACGAGGCGACGTACCGGGTGCGGGCCTTCCGCTCCGCCGCCGCGGCCGTGGCTGCCCTGCCGGCGGCCGAGCTGACCGCCCGTGTCTCGGCCGGCACGCTGGCCGAGCTGTCCGGCGTCGGCGAGGTCACCGCCCGGTGCGTCGGTGAGTCGCTGGCCGGCGACGAACCGGCCTACCTGCGCCGGATGGTGGCCACCGAAGGCACCGACCTGGCCGGGGCCGCCGGAGAGATGCGCGACGCGCTCCGCGGCGACTGCCACGCCCACTCCGATTGGTCAGACGGCGGCTCGCCGATCGAGGAGATGGCCCTGGCCGCGGTCGAGCTCGGGCACGAGTACCTGGTGCTGACCGACCACTCGCCCCGGCTCACGGTGGCCCGCGGCCTGACCGCCGCCCGGCTGCGCCGCCAGCTCGACCACGTGGCCCGGCTCAACGACGCGCTGCCCGAGGGCTTCCGCATCCTCACCGGCATCGAGGTGGACATCCTCGACGACGGCTCGCTGGACCAGGAGGACGAGCTGCTGGCCCGGCTCGACGTGGTGGTCGGCTCGGTGCACAGCAAGCTGCGCGACGAATCGCCCCGGATGACCCGGCGGATGCTGGCCGCGATCGCCAACCCGCACCTGGACATCCTCGGCCACATGACCGGGCGGAAGGTGGCCGCGGCCGGCGCCGGGGACAAGGGGCACCGGGCCGGGCGCACCCGCCCGCCGAGCACCTTCGACCTGGACCGGGTGGTCGCCGCCTGTGTCGAGCACGGCAAGGCCATCGAAATCAACTCGCGGCCGGACCGGCTGGATCCGCCGAAGCGGATGCTCACCGTCGCGGTCGAGGCGGGCTGCCTGTTCAGCATCGACACCGACGCGCACGCCCCGGGACAGCTGGACTGGTTGGGGAACGGTTGCGAGCGGGCCGCGCTCTGCGGCGTACCTCCGGAACGGGTGGTGAACACCTGGACGATGGACCGGCTCCTGGAATGGACTGCCGGACACGTGTGAACCGGGCGGCGGCGAACTCGGACAGTCCCGTAGGGTCAGGATCGTGGGACGAATTGACGACCTCGCGGATCGCTACGTCGCGGATTGGGCCGAGCTCAGCCCGACCGGCGCCACCTACGTCGGCATCGCCGGCCATGACGACCGGATCGACGATCTGTCGCCGGCCGGTTTCGAGGCCCAGGCCGACCTGACGCGGCGTACCATCGCGCAGCTCGACGTCATCGAGCCGGAGCACGAGGCCGAGCAGGTGGCGAAGGACGCGATGCTGGAGCGGCTCGGTCTCGAGCTGGCCCGCCACGACGCCGGCTTCGTGGCCAGCGAGATCAGCGTCATCACCAGCGGCCTGCACGTGCTCCGCGGCGTCTTCGACGTGATGCCGACCGAGGGCGAGGAGGCGGTCGGCAACATCGCGACCCGGCTCAACTCCTTCCCCAAGGCCATGGAGCAGTACCAACGCACCCTGCTCGAGGAGGCAGCGGCCGGCCGGGCGAGCGCCCGGGCCCAGATGCTGGCCGTCGCCGAGCAGTGCGATGCCTGGACCGATCCGGACCGCGACGACTTCTTCCGCGGCCTGGCCGGCCGGTTGGAGGCCGACGGCGCACTCGCCGCCGAGCTGACCCGCGGCGCCGACGCGGCCACCGCGGCCACCGCCGACTTCGCCGAGTTCCTGCGCCACGAGCTAGCCCCGCACGGTCGCGACAAGGAGGCGGCCGGCCCGGAGCGGTACGAGCTGGCCTCGCAGTACTTCCTCGGTGCGAAGGTGGACCTGCACGAGACGTACCTCTGGGGTTTTGCCGAGCTCGACCGGCTGGAGCGGGAGATGCGGTCCGTTTCCGCCGTGATCGCCGGCTCCGGCGCGTCGATCAACGACGCGGTGGCCGCGCTCGACGCCGACCCGGCCCGCCTCATCGCCGGCAAGGAGGCGTTCCGCGACTGGATGCAGGCGCTCGCCGACAAGGCGATCGCCGACCTGAACGGCACACATTTCGACATCGAGCCGCCGGCCCGCCGGATCGAGTGCTGTCTCACGCCGACCAGCGACGGCAGCATCTACTACACCGGCCCGAGCGAGGACTTCTCCCGGCCGGGGCGGATGTGGTGGGCGGTGCCGGAGGGTGTCACCGAGTTCTCCACCTGGCGTGAGGTGACCACGGTCTATCACGAGGGCGTCCCGGGTCACCATCTGCAGGTGAGCCAGACGATGCTCCGGGCCGAGTCGCTCAACCGCTGGCAGCGCCTGCTCTGCTGGTGCTCGGGGCATGGCGAGGGCTGGGCGCTGTACGCCGAGCGGTTGATGGACGATCTGGGCTACCTGGCGGATCCGGGCGACCGGATGGGGATGTTGGACGGTCAGGCGTTGCGGGCGGCCCGGGTGATCGTCGACATCGGCATGCACCTGGAGCTCGAGATCCCGAAGGACAACCCGTTCGGCTTCCGCCCGGGTGAGCGCTGGACTCCGGATCTCGGCTGGGAATTCCTCCGGGCACACACCCGGATGGCCGACGAGGTGCTGCGTTTCGAGTGGAAGCGCTATCTGGGCTGGCCCGGCCAGGCTCCGTCCTACAAGATCGGCGAGCGGATCTGGATGCAGGCGCGGGAGGAGACCCGGCAGCGCAAGGGCGCCGACTTCGACCTCAAGACCTTCCACCGGGACGCGCTGAACCTCGGATCGCTGGGTCTCGACCCGCTTCGGAAGGCTCTCGGCCGACTCTGAGCGATTTGGGCTTTTCCTCGGTCGCTGCGCAATTAAATGCGTATCCGTACGGCTACTCTGCGCTAAGCGATTTCCCAGAGCGATCGCTCGGTTACGCCTGGTAGACATTGACGTCGGTAATAGCTTCAATCCGCTCTGGAGTTCGCCGTGCCGCCCTACCGCTTTCCTACTTCGCGCTAGGTTTCGGCATCCACGGAACCGGTTCCGAGCTGCCCCGTCGCCCGAGTTAGCGGCCCAGCACCGGGCGTTACATGCTGGATGGCCGGGGGTTGTATCGGCCGATCAGCCGACTTGAGACTGGCCCTTGGAAACGGGTTTCTCGAGAGTTTCTCGGATAGATTGGCCCGGATCCGTGTGTCCACCCGACTGCGGACAGTGCCCGTCACAAAATGGCGCATGGCGGAGGAACTTGAGCAATGACCAGCCGAGGAACACGTTTACGCTCCGCGATCGCGGTGACTTTGGCGGTATTGGTCCTGGTGCCGACCGGGATCCTGTTCGTTCGCGTCTGGCAGCAGAGCACTGCCGAACGCGACAGCACAAAGCTCGAGCAGCAGGGCGTGGAATACCTGGGTGCACTGTTACCCCTGGTCAGCGCGCTCGCCGAGTTCCAGTCGTCGGCGTTGCAGGGGGTGGCGAAACCACCTGACTCGTTGCCGCCCGCGGTGGCCCGGGTGTCCGCCGTCGACGGCCGCCTCGGTGCGGCGCTCAAGACCACCGAGCGCTGGGCCCAGCTGCAGGACAAGATCGGCAAGCTGGCCACGGCCACCGGGACCCCGCTCGACATCGTCACGGTGCACGTCGAGACCAGCGACCTCACCCTGGCGCTCTTCGATGCGGTGCGGCGCAACTCCGAGCTCAATCGGGACCCCGACAGCGACATCTCGAACCTCCAGCAGACGGTCGCGGTCGACATGCCGACCGTGATCACCGAGGTCAGCTTGGAGGGCGACTACGCCAACATCCTGCAGAACGTCACCGGCACGGCCCGCGACCAGGTGGGCGTGCAGCTGGGCCAGTCGGCGCTTGCCGTGCAGAGCGCGGTGGCCACCCTGACCAACAACCTGCAGGCCGCGGTCGATGACACCACCAGCACCACGCTCAGCGGCGACCTGGTCAACACGCTGGACGCGTTCCGCCGCGGCGTCGAGGCGATGAACCGGGGCGCCAACCCGGGCGGGCTGCCCAGCCCCGCCACGATGGCGACCGCCCAGACCACCCTGCAGACCGCGCTGGGCAGCCTCTCCGGCGTCGCACTCCGGGAAATGGACCGCCTGCTCGACGAACGCCTCGACACGCAGGCCTACCGGCGCGCTGAGGCGGTCGGGATGGCTGCGCTCGTCCTGCTGCTGGTGATCGGTGCGGTGTTGGTGCAGACGGTTGGCCGCCGACCGGCGCCCACCGCGTCACCGGCCGACATGCCGGGCCACGAGCTGTCCCGGAATGTGCCGCCGGGCGGAACCGCGTACGGAGGTTATCCGTACGGCCAGGCGCCGGGCTACGGCGAGGACGACCCGACACGGCGGGAGCGGTTCGGTGCTCTTCGGTAAGTTCCGCATCCTCGGAAAGCTCGCCCTGCTGGTCATCGTGCCATTGCTCGGCGTGGTGGCGCTCAGCGTGCCCATCGTGATGAACCGCGTCGCCGCCGCCCAGGCGGCGCAGGCCACCGCCGACGATGTGGCGGTCGCCTCCCGGGTCGGCTCCGCCGTGCAGGAGCTCCAGGAGGAGCGTCTGCTGTCGATCGCCTACCTGTTCAAAATGGTCCAGCGGCCGGAACTGGCCGCGCAGAGCGCCCGGGCGATCGATGCGCTCGCCCGGGTGGACGACGGCGACGAGGAGCTCCCGCCGGAGCTGGCCCGCGTCCTCAGCACCTCGAATCGGCTCGACAACACCCGGCAGAACGTCCTCAACCGGGCAATCGATCCCGACAAGATCACCACGCAGTTCACCGCAGTGATCACGCCGGTCATCAACGCCATCGGGCTGGCCGCCCGCGCCGACCTCACGACCGGCGTCGGCCGGCAGATCTTCGCCCTCCACCAGGCGCTCCGCACCGACGACATGATCAGTCAGGCAGCCGGCTATCTGACCGCGGCGACGGTCATCCCGGCGCCGCAGAACCTCGGCATGATCGGCCGGTTCTCGTCGATCTTCAGTCAAATCCAGCGCGACATCTACGACGCGCAGGTCTACTTCACCGAGGGGCAGTACCGGCTCTATCTCTCCGCCCAGGATGCGTTCAAGGCCCGGGTCGGTGAGGAGTTCATGACCGTGGCCGGTCTGGACCCGAGCAAGGCGATCGCCGGGCTCGACACCAAGAACCTGTTCCCAGGGCTGCGCTCGGTGCTCGTGCTCGGCGGCTTCCTGGAGAAGCGGGTCGCCTCGGACGTGAACACGATCGTGGCCAACAACCGCAGCAACGCACTGCGGGACGCCTTCCTCGTCGGTGGCGGCTCCCTGCTGCTGCTGTTCCTGGTAATCGCGCTGAGCGTGTTCATGGCACGCGCGGTTGCCCGGCCGCTGCGCCGCCTCACCTCGTCCGCCGACCGGATAGCCCGGACCGCCGAGTCCGAGCTCGAACGAGTGGCGGACGACGATGCCGAAACGGTGCGCCCGATTCGCCTCGACCCCGTCGACGTCGAGGCCGAGGACGAGATCGGCGACCTCGCGCGCGCCTTCGACCGGGTGCAGAACACCGCCGTACGGCTGGTGGAACGCCAGGTCTTCGGCCGCCGCAACGTGGCGCAGATGTTCGCGCACGTCGGCCGCCGCACCCAGAACCTGGTCAGCCGCCAGCTGGCTCTGATCGACACCCTGGAGCAGCGGGAGACCGACAGCGAGCGACTCACCGAGCTGTACAAGCTGGACCACATGTCCAGCCGTCTGCACCGGAACGCGTCCAGCCTGGTCGTGCTCTCCGGTGGGGCCGGGACCGACGAGCACATGTCCCCGCTGCCGCTGGCCGACGTCGTCCGGCTCGCCCTCGGTGAGATCGAGGACTACACCCGCGTCGACGTCGAGGTCCCCGAGCAGGTCGTGGTCGCCCCGGCCGTCGTGTCCGACCTGGTCCTGCTGCTCGCCGAGCTGATGGAGAACGCCACGGTGTTCTCCCCGCCGCACACCCGGGTGCTCGTCAGCGCGACCAAGATGCGCGGCAGCGCCCGCCTGGCGATCATCGACCAGGGCCTCGGCATGCAGCCCGAGCGGCTGGCCGAGGAAAACGCCCGGCTGACCCGGCGGGAGCGACTGGACCTCGCGCCGAGCGAGGTGCTCGGCCTCTTCGTGGTCGGCCGGCTGGCCCGCCGGCACGGCATCGAGGTCAGCCTGTCCGAGACGTCCGGCGGTGGCATCACCGCGGTGATCGGCCTGACCCCGCTGCATCTTGTCCTACCGGCGGAATCCCCCCGGCCCGGCATGTCGCTGCAATCCGTCGACTCGAACTACCCCAATTCGGAATTCGCGCAGGTCCTCGCGGGGTCGTCGGCCCGGTCGGCGCCCGGCAGTCAGCAGCCGTTCGACCCGCAGGTGGTCGAGCGGGCGGCCCGGATCCTCCAGACCGGTCAGTCGTGGGACGCGTTCGCACCCACCCGGGCGGACGCGCACGCCATCGAGGGCGAATACGTCGGCCAACCGGTGTACGACGCGGAGCCGGTCTACCGCCCCGCGCCGACTTACCCACAGCGCGCCTACCAAGGGCAGTCCTACCAAGGGCAGTCCTACCAAGGGCAGTCGTATCAGGAACAGTCCTACCAGGAGCCGGCCGCCGACCTCGGTGCGCCGATCGCCGGGCGGGTCCCCGCCGACCTGACCGAGCTACCCACCGCCGGGCCCGGCGGCTGGAACCATTCCACTGTCGGTCCACAGCCGGTCTACAACACCGCGGCCGCCGGGACGGCCCGGTCCACGCCGATGATCCCACGTCAGCGCGTCGAGGAGGACTACCGCTACGGCACGCCGGCCACCCCGGCGCAGCCGCAGCCGCAGCCGGGTCAGCCCACCGCGCTCAACAGCGGTAACGCCCCGCTGCGCCGACGGGTGCCCGGCAACCAGATGCCGATCGACGTGGAACGGCCGTCACCGGCCGCCCCGCCGTCGCCGGACGAAGCGGACGCTGCTCGCACCGCCCTCGACGCGTTCGAGGCCGGCGTGAACCGGGCTCAATGGGACGCTGTCGAGACCGACATGTCCTCGCCACCGTCGGCCGGCCATCCGCCTCTCGCGCGCCGGGTGCCGGGGGCGTCCCTCCCGCCGGAGGAGCCGAACAGCCCACCCCCGCCCGCCGTGTCGCCGCCGCTGGATCCGGATGCCGCACGCGCCTTGATGGAACAGTTCGAGTACGGAGTCGCACTCGCACTGAAAGAAACCCAGCCGCAACCCGAGGGACAACCGCGATGACTTCCCCGTACTCGACCGAAACCGGTAACGGCCGCGACTACGCTCCCCAGCTGAGCGCGGAGGCCAAGACCTTCAACTGGCTGCTGGACTCGTTCACGTCCGGTACCGCGGGAGTGATCGAGGCGATCGCCGTCTCGTCGGACGGGCTGCTGATGGCAATGTCCGCGATCAAGGACCGGCCGAACGCCGAGCGGCTCGCGGCGGTCGTTTCCGGCCTCACCAGCCTGGCCGGCGGCGCGGCCAGCTGGTACCGGCTGGGCGCTCTGAACCGGGTCATCATCGACATGCAGGAGGGCTACCTGCTGGTCACCGCGATCAGCGCCGGCTCGGTGCTCGGGGTCATCGCGGATCGGTCGGCGAACCTCGGCACCCTGGCCTATGAGATGACGCTCTTCGCCACCCGCGCCGGAGGTGCGCTGAGCCCCCGCCTGATTGCTGAACTCAAGAACGCCGTCCAGCAATGACCTATCCGGACTCCGCCGGCCCGGCGCACCCGGCTCGGCCGGGTGTCCGGCCCTTCCTCCAGCCCGGCCCGACCTCGGCAGGCGGCTATCGTCCCGGCTCCTTCGACGATGAGCCGCCGACCGGCGACCCGCCCGCCACGTTGCGCCCGTTCGTCCTCACAGCCGGGCGCACCGATGGCGTCGATCCGGACATCGGGATGGAGACCCAGGTGTCGGCCAACGCCGGCGCCGCCCCTCGACGCCTGTCGCCGGAGATGCGCGCCATCGTGCAGCTCTGCGAGAAGCCAGTCTCGGTGGCGGAGATCTCCGCTCGACTGAAGCTGCACTTCGGCGTCACCCGGATCCTCGTCGGCGACCTCCGGGCCGCCGGACAACTGAATGTTCATGTGCTGGCGTACGACAACCCCGACCCTGACACCATCATGCGAGTGATCCGTGGACTACGAGCAATCTCCTGATCCCACCATCGGCACCGCGCGATTCGGCGACGGTGACCAGCCAAGGAAGCCGCCGGTACCGGTAAAGATCATCGTGGCCGGCGGGTTCGGCGTCGGCAAGACGACGACCGTGGGCGCCATCTCGGAGATCTCCCCGCTGACCACCGAGGCGGAGATGACCTCGGCCGCGGTGGGCATCGACGACCCCGGGCACGCCTCGGCAAAGACCACCACGACCATCGCGATGGACTTCGGCGTGCTCACCATCGACCAGACGCTGAAGCTCTACATCTTCGGTACGCCGGGCCAGGCGCGCTTCGCGTTCATGTGGGACGACTTGATTAAGGGGGCACTCGGCGCCCTCGTCGTGGTGGACACCAGCCGGATCGACGACTGCTACCCGGCGGTGGACTACTTCGAGCGGGCCGGACTTCCGTTCGTGGTCGGCGTCAACACCTTCGACGGACAAATGGCGTACAGCCTGGACGAAGTGCGCTGGGCTCTGGCGATCCGTGATGAGGTGCCCGTCCTCGCGTATGACGCACGCTTCCGCGGCTCCGTGCGCGATGCGCTACTCGTCGTGCTGGATCAAGCCCTGGATAAGGCAATCCGGCAGAAATCGACGTAGGGTGTGCCGCGGGTCGCTGAGATCGAGGTTCCCAAATCGGCCTTCGAGCATGCAGAGTTGGTGGCAGCAACCCTGCTATGGGAGGTCGGTTACGTGCGAGGCGGACTGGACGACGCGCTGGATAAGCTCGCGCGCCGTGATGAGTTGCGCCGCCGCGCCGCCGGCGAGGCCCCGGGGACGCCCCCTGCCGTCACGGAGTTGATGGAGGCCATCGCCGCGGTGGTGGCCCGCAACCCCGCCATGGGCGTGACGGTGGGCGTCGAGGGTGCCGGCGATCCGCTGCTGCTGCACTTCTACTTCGCCGACGGCCAGGTGCAGGTCAACGCAGATAACGTCATCGGCGCTCAGTCGCCGGCGGAGGCGGCCACGGCCCGGCACGCCGACTTCGAAATCAATCTGGACGACGAGGCCGAGGTGGCCCAGACCGAGCCGGTGACACCCACGCCGATCCAGCCCGCGCGGGTCCAGTCCACGCCAGTTCAGCCTCAGCCGGCTCAGCCGGTCCAGCCTCAGCCGGTCCAGCCTCAGCCGGTCCAGCCTCAGCCGGTTCCGGGCGTGCCCCTTGGGGAACACCGCCGGGCCGCCGACGACGACCGGCACCGCTTTGCTGCGGCGGCGTCCGGGTACGGCCGGGACGAGCGGCGCTACGCCGAGCCGGAGACCGCCGAGCGCCCGTACGAGAGCTACGCCCGGCCGTCGGACACAGCCGACCCACGCTACGCCGCGACCGATGCCGTCGAGTCCTCCCCGGATCTCGGCGCCCGCCTGCGAGATCTCGGCATGGCCAGGTCGCACCCGGCGGACTATCCGCGGCACCCGTTCGCCGCCACACCGCCGCCCGAGGTGCCACTCCAGACTCCGACCGCGCCGCAAGCCGCCGCGCCGCAACCGCCCGCCCCGCCGGCCGGGCCGAAGGCGGCCCGGGTAACGCCGCCGCCGCGGCGTCCCACCGTGCCCATGCCGCCCGACCGCGGCTATCCCGATCGGGCCGCGCCGGGATATGCCGAATCCACCCGTCGCATCCACCCCGAGCAGTACACCGCCCCGACCGAGCCGTCGGCGGCCGAACGGATCCCCGCGCAGACTCCGGGGCAGCCGGTCGGCGCCCAGCCGCGCGGCTCCTACCCGGTCAGCTCCGAATCCCCCGGTGCCTACCAGGGCAGCCCCCAACCCGGCGGCCCTTACACGGGCAGTGGCCACCCGGCCAGCGGCCATCCAACCAGCGGCCACGCAGGCAGCGGCCACCCAGGCAGCGCTAACCCGGGCAGCGCTAACCCGGGCAGCGCTAACCCAGGCGGCGCTAACCCAGGCGGCGCCAACCCAGGCGGCGCCAACCCGGGCGGCCCGCGGCCGGGCAACCCGTACCAGGAGAAGCCCACAGTCGCCCGGCCCTATCCCCGGCACGCTGACCTCTACCCGCCGGGCGACCCGAACGGGGACGCGAACCCCGGCGGCCAACCCGGTGGCCTGCCCAAGCCGTTGGCGCGGCCGATCCCGCTGCAGGCCGAGCGGCCGGAGGACACCGAGATGGCGGCCCGGCGAGTGGCCGCGCTGCTCCGCAACGACCCGTCGCTGCTCAACCAGCCCCCGGAGTAGTCACCCTTAGTGACTCTCAGGCATTACTGAGTGTTCCCTTCGGCGCCTTCCACGATTATTGCTGACCATCCCGGTTTTGGTCCGTTTTCGCCTGCCTGAGATGTCTGGGTTAAGCCTTTCAGCCAGACTGCATTAGCACCCACCACAACAGCCTTGCATTACCCTGCGTGACTACCCTAATGTCCGTAGTCACCCAGCGCGTCGACCACCGACACGCGGGTCCCCCGAGGTCCCGGAGATGACGATGACGCTGCCCGAAGTTCACCTGGTCGGTGGCTCCTGCGCCGAGGCGCTCCGGCTCGCCCCGGTCGCGATCGCCATGCGCGAGCAGGGCCGGCTCACCCCGTTCCTGCTGGCCGCCGGTCCAGACCCGGCCGCGGTGGAGGCCACCTTCGCCGGCTTCGGCCTGACCCCCCAGATCACGCTGCCGACCGGGACCGATCCGGCCGAGGCGCTCCGCCGGTTCGACTCGTTCTGGGCCGGGCGCACCCCCGCCGCGGTCGTGCTCCGGGACACCCTGGGCGGGGCGCTCGCGGCGTACTGGCGGCGGATCCCGGTGATTCAGATCGACGCCGGCCGACGTACGGGTGAGTTGACCCCGGCCGCCGCGGACGCCGACCGTCGCCTGCTCACCCAGGTCGCCACCGTGCACCTCACGGCGACGCCGCTGACCGCCATGAACCTGTTGGACGAGCGGGTCGCCGCCGGGGACGTGCTGCTGACCGGCGGCACCGTGGCCGACGCCGTGCGGGCGCTCGCCGATCGGCGCGGACCGTCCGCGACAGGTGCCCGGCGCCTGGTGCTGATCGGCGCGAACCGGGAGACCGCCGATGCGATCGCCGGTGCTGTCCGGCCGCTGACCGCCCGGCACCCCGACCTCGAGGTGCTGACCACGGACGGCACGCTGCCCTGCCCCGACCGGAGCAGGCTGCTAGCGGAGGCGTACCTGGTGGTGACCGCCGACGAGGATCTTGCTCAGGAAGCGCTGGCTGCCGGCGTACCGGTGCTGGTGTTGGGGGATGCCGCCGGGCTCTCCGAGGCCGTGCACGCGGGTGGTGCCCTACGGGTCGAACCGCAGCCGGTGACCGTCGCCGCCCGAGTGGCAGACCTGCTCGACGCCCGGGTGCGCCGGGACGGGATGGCCATGTGCGAGAACCCGTACGGGGACGGTTTCGCCGCTCACCGGGCGGCCCAGGCCACCGCCGCCCTGCTCGGGCATGGCCCGTTCCCTGACCCGATGCCCGTCCGTCCGGTGGCCGGCGTTTCCCGCTAGAGGAGATCTGATGGACGTAATAGGTTTCTGGACCCGGTCGTGGACCAGCGATGACCGGATCGCGGTACGCCGGCTGCTCGCCCCGGACGCGGAGATCGAGTGGAATCTCGACGCACCGATCGACGACGAAGAGTTGGTGCAGGTTCAGCACCGTATCGCGGTCTTCGCCGACGCGGTCAACCTGGTCGAGCAGACCCGGGCCGACGACGGTGCCGCGCTCACCTACGACCTGGTGGCGCCGTTCGGCACCGCTCGGATGATCGAGTTCCTGGCGATCTCCGGCGGCCGGATCACCGAGGTGCGCCAGGTCTACGACGTGGTCGCCACCGACCGCTACTTCCCCGGCCTGTACGCCCAGTAGGCCCGATCAACGCAGGGTCCACCGTTGACCGGCGCTGGATTCCACCCGCACCTCGACGCCGTTGCCGGTGCCGTTCGACGGATCGGTGAGGCATCCCGCTCCACCGTGGACAGATCAGGCCGGATGCACCCGCTCTAGCAGCGCGAACAGGTTCGTCCAATGCCGGCGTTCCGCCTCCGCGTCGTACATCGCGGTGTCGCTCATCGTGAACCCGTGCGGCGCGCCCACATACAGCTCGGAGGTGTGCCGGACCCCCGCCTCGCCGAGGGCCGCCTCGAGGACCTTGATCTGGTCGGGGGTCATCGACTGGTCGTTGTCCGCATGCGCGAAATACACCTCGCCGGTGATCGCGGCGACCCCGAGGTGCGGGCTGTCCGGCCCGTCGGTGACGACCCGGCCGGCATGGAAGCTGGCCAGTGCGGTGATCCGGTCCGGGTGGGCCTCGATCGCCCGCAGCGCGTTCGTGCCGCCCATGCAGTACCCGACGATCACCACCGGGCCGGGCGCGACGCCGTCCTGCGCCGCAAAGAAGTCAAGGTAGGAACCGGTGTCGGCAGCGACCCGCTCCGGTGTGAGCGCCTCCATCATCGGCCGCAGGGTGGCGAAGGCGGCGCCGCGCTTCTCCGGGTCGGTCAGGATCGCGGGGTCGACCAGCGGCGGCCGGGCACTGCGGTAGAGCAGGTTCGGGGCGAGGACGGCGTACCCGCGCTGGGCGACCAGCTCGGCCATCTCGGCGACCCGCGGCCGCAGTCCGAAGGCGTCCGGGAAGATCAGCACGCCCGGGAACGGGCCGGGTCCGTCCGGCTTGACCAGGTACGCGTCGGCCGCACCGTCCGCGGTCAGGATCTGCACCGTCGTGGTCTGCATGGTCACGCCTCCAACGCGCTGGCTCTTCAAATCAGGCCATCAAGACCCGGCTATCTAGATCCGACTAGCAAGACCCGGCTAGCAAGATCCCAGCGACCGTAACACCAACCGGGGAACATTCCCCGGTCACGTCGTACCCTGTCACTCATGGCCCAACGTCTGCGCGCGGACGCCGAGCGCAACCGCGCCGCGCTGCTCGCCGCCGCCCGCGAGGTCTTCGGGGAGCACGGGCTCGACGCGTCGCTCGATGAGGTCGCCCGGCGCGCCGGGGTCGGCAACGCCACCCTCTACCGCCGCTTTCCCAGTCGCGGCGACCTGATCTCCGAGGTCTTCGCCGACCAGATGAACGAGTATGTCGCGCTGGCCGAGCTGGCCATGCTCGAGCCCGACCCGTGGGCCGCGTTCGTCGGCTACCTGACCCGGATCTTCGAGATGCAGGCGACCGACCGCGGCCTCTCCGAACTGCTCGTCAACTCCCGCTTCGACGGCGACGTGCGCCTGGCCGGCCTGCGCGCCGCGGCCAAGCGCGGCGCGCTCGACGTGATCACCCGAGCACAGCAGGCCGGCCGGCTCCGCACCGACTTCACCCCGTTCGACCTGGCGCTTCTGGTGCGGGCGAACGCCGGGGTGGTGCAGCGGGCCGGCGCCACCGCGCCACCCAACGAACCAGGAGCCGCGCCACCCGACGAACCAGGAGCCGCGCCACCCGACAGACCGGGAGCCGCACCACCCGGCGGACCAGGCGTCCGGGCTCGTGGCTGCCCAGCGTCGGAAGCCTGGCGGCGTCACCTTGCCCTGCTGCTCGACGGGCTCGCCGAAACCGAGACGATGACCACCCCGGCCCAGGCCGAGATCTCGCCGCCGAGACCGTCCTCGGCCGCCCCGCGCAACAAAGGCCGATTCCCCGGGACCGCCTGACCTGCCCGCGGGCACGTCTCGGTTGGGGACCGGCCGGGCGGCCTGACACGGGGGAACCAGACCGCCCGACCGGCGTTGGATGGCGCCCACCGGGCGCCAAGCTTCGCGGCGTCAGCCACGCAATCGCGGTCGTTTGCGGGCCACCGGGGCGGGCACCCGCTCCGCGCGGATCAGATATTGGCGCCGGTCGCCCTCGCGGCCGGCAGAGTCGATCTCGACCGCCTCCGCCTCGCGCCACGCCCCACCCTCGTGGGCGACCACCCGCGAATACTCGACCTTCACCAGGCGTAGCCGGATGGTGCCGCGGCCCCACCGGTAATCCGCCTCGGCGAACTCGTGCGCGGTCCATCGTGGGAGACGCGGCCGCAGCCGGCCACCACGAAGAAGCAGCGCGGTCGGCGAGCGGTCGGCGGCATGCCGGCGCCGCGCGCAGCGGACTGTCTCACTGGCGCGCGTCGGACTCACCCTCCTCGGACAGCGGACCCCGGTCGGCCGGCAGGGCCGCGCGGCGGGTCAAGGCATACCGGACCCCGCCAAACCGGTGGGTGACGGTGCTGGCCCGACCCGAGGCGGCGGTCACCTCGTCGGTCAACCCATCCCGGAGGCCAGGCGTGGCGTTTCCGCGGCGCACACCCTGCCGCGGACCGCTGTTGTAGATCGACATATGCGCACCTCTCGCTGGGACGCCCCTGACAGGAGCCTTGCGCCGAGGCCGCAGACGCAGTTCCGCGACCGATCCGTCACTCAAAGATGTCACGTTGAGTGACACCCGCGAGATGTGTACGTGCGTTATCATGCTCATAATCCCGTGAGTTCGCAAGGCCAAATGCACGTGCATTTGCACGACATGTGACGGGGCCGTTGCAGACGGGAGATCTCTGTCTCCGGACGACCCCCGACCGGAGCCAACTAGAGGAGTTCGAAATGACGCACGCGGTCAACGGCATCCCCGCCGGCCAGCTGAACGGTGTCACCTGGCAGAAGAGCCGGCGCAGCAACCCGAGCGGCAACTGCGTCGAATGTGCGGTCCTGCCCACTGGCGAGGTGGCCGTGCGCAACTCTCGGGACCCTCAGGGTCCGGCTCTCATCTACACGCCGGCCGAGATCGAGGCGTTCCTCCTCGGCGTGCGCGACGGCGACTTCGACAATCTGCTCGGCTGACGCAGGCGAAACGAGGACGCCACTCAGGCGAATGAGCAGGCGTCACGCAGGTGTCATCACCAAACGAAGGCGTACGGGCCCGAGTCCGTACGCCTTTGGTGTGAATTACCGCCGTTGACTGTGCCAACTTTCCGTCCTTGAGACCGGCCTTTGAGAGCCGCGGGCCGTCAAGCGGGGCGGCCGACCTCGTGCAGCAGCATGCCGAGGATCTCCGGCGTCCGGTTCGGTGGTTCGGCGTCGATGCAGACCCGCTCCATGGCCATCGCGTACTGGTCGACGTCCTCGCGCTTGTCCAGATAGATCGCGCTGGTGAGCTGCTCGACGTAGACGACGTCCGGCAGCTCGGGCTCGGGGAAGCGCAGGATTGCGAACGGCCCGCCCGCGGCGGCATGACCGCCGGCGTGGAACGGGATGATCTGCAGGCGCACGTTCGACCTCTGCGAGGCCTCGATCAGGAACTCGATCTGCGCCTTCATCACGGCGACGCCGCCGATCGGACGGCGCAACACCGCCTCGTCGATGACCGCCCAGAGCTGTGGGGTGTCGCCGCGGTCGAGCACCTGCTGGCGCTGGCGGCGCAGTTCGACCCGCCGGTCGATCTCGTCCGGCGTCACGCCGGCATGCCCCAGCATGATGACCGCACGGGCGTACTCCGGGGTCTGCAGCAGCCCGGGAACGAATTGGATCTCATAGGTGCGGATCAGCGAGGCGGCCGCCTCGAGCCCCAGATAGGACTGGAACCACCCGGGCATCACGTCGCTGAACTGCTGCCACCAGCCCGGGTTGTTCGCCTGGCGGGCCAGCACGAGTAGCGCCTCGCGCTCCCGCGGGTCGACCACGCCGTAGAGGGTGAGCAGGTCACCGACGTCACGCTCCTTGAAGCTGACCCGGCCCAGCTCCATCCGGCTGATCTTGGAGCCGGAGGCCCGGATGTCCCACCCGGCATCCTCCCGGCTGATGCCCTTGGCCTCGCGGAGGCGGCGGAGCTGAGTGCCCAGCAGGATGCGCAGCACGGTAGGGCCGGTGCCCGGCGCCTCCTCCTGCGTACCCGTCGTCACCTGACTCCTCGTCAATCGGTACCGGCCTTGCTGATACCTGCGTCCGTCTGTGGGGGCTGCCGGTCGCAGTCCCCGGGTGATCCTATTCCGCGAGATCGACCGCGGGGAAATACCGTCAGCGTAGCGCTCACGGCATTCGCGCGCACCGTCTGCACGTGCATCCGGCCTTGCGAACGCACTTGTTCGCGAGGATGATATCTGACAGACGCGCACCGGCTGCTGACAGAGCGTGTCGAAAGTTCGGCTACTCGGCCGATGCGAACGGACCGGTCGACGGCCTTCGTCGTTCCCGCTCTCCGCTCGGCTGCCGAGTCTCCGAGATCTGGGAGGGTCTTTTCGATGTCCACGACGTCATCCCCGACCTCAGCTCCGCCGCAGCGCGACCCGGCAGACGTCGCGCCCGCCGAGAGTTACCACCCGTCCGATCCGGTCTGGGTCTACCGCAACGGTTGGCGGGCCGGCGTGATCGAGGCGGCGTCCCCCCGCGCCGTCACTGTGACGTACCGCCCGGGCGCCCACCGCGGCACCGGCGTCGACACGTTCACCGCCCCGTACGTCTCGCGCCGCTCCGATGAGGACCCGGTCGACCGCAAGAGCCGCAGTCGCGGCGGCACGATGACCCAGAGCGGCCTCCCCGTGCGCGACCCCGCGGCCTGATCGACCCCCGGCCAGCGGAGAAGAGGCCGGCGCAGAAGAGGCCGGCGCAGACTGCTATCCGCCCAACGGGTCGATGTTGAAGTTGTCGCGGAACACGTTGGCCGGGTCATATTGCTTCTTCAGCGCCCGGAGCCGGTCCAGGGTGGCCGCCGGCCACGCACCGTTGATGCGCTCCGGGTGCTCACCGGTCTCGAACGACAGGTAGAGGCCGCGGAAATGCCCGGCCAGGTCCGCCCAGGCAGCGTCCAATCGGGACCTCGATGCACCGAATGCCACCACCGAGAAGTTCGCTGACCGGTGCGAATACGCGGTGGCGTCGTCGGGCACGTCGGCGACCGCGCCGCCCACCGAGCGCACCTGAAAGAAGTAGGCGGTGCCCGAGTCGAGCAGCCGGACCGCCGCCGCGGCGAACTCCGGGGTCAGGTGGTCGATCAGGCCGGACCTCGCGACCGGGTCACCCTGGCCGTCGTGCGCACCGTCCGGCACGTTCATCACCCCGGCGTACGGGGTCCGGTGCACTTGCTGATCGAGCAGCGGCCCGATCCGCGCGATCGGGGTGAACCGGTCGATGATGGTCTCCGGTTCCGGCGAGTCGACCACGCCGTACACCTGGGCGACCGACCGCCCGCCGCGCGGCGGCCCCATGATCAGGTTGGTGGTGAGGTCGCGGGGTGCGGCCTCCATCGCGGCACCCCAGCGTTGCAGCAGGCCGGCGCCGTCCGACGCGTCGTAGACGAACTGGCCGAAGCCGACGTCGCCCACCTCGTCGACCTGGAACTCGAATGAGGTGACGATGCCGAAGTTGGCGCCCGCGCCGCGCACCGCCCAGAAGAGCTCCGGATGCTCCGCCTCGCTCACCCGCACCCGGGAGCCGTCAGCCAGCACCAGGTCGGCTGCCCGCAGTCGGTCGATGGTGAGGCCGTGCTCGCGGGCCAGCCAGCCGATACCGCCGGCGGTGGCCAGCCCGCCGACCCCGACCCCGCCATAGTCGCCGCTGCTCAGCGCCCACCCGTGCGGGGCGAGGGCGGCCGCCACCTCGGTCCAGCGAGCGCCCGCCTCGATCCGGACGAGCCGGTCGGCTTCGTCGAGGACCTCGATCCGGTTGAGCCGGGCCAGGTCGATCACGATGCCACCGTCGTTGGTGGACCGGCCGCTGATCCCGTGCCCGCCGCTGCGCACCGCCAACGGCACCTTCTGGTCACGTGCGAAGGCCAACGCGTCCACCACCTGCGCGGCGTCCGCCGGCTGCAGCACCAGACCGGGCGCACCGCCCCGCAGGTAGGTCGAGCGCACCTTGGCGTACTGGAAGTCGCCGGGCTCGACGGCCGCGAGTGACTCCGGAAGCCCGTCGTAGTCGATGCCGTCGCGTCGCTGGGCAAGCGCTTCCGCGCTGCGTACCGGCCCGGTGACGACGCCACCGGCGGCACGCTCCCGGGCGACGGCCGCCCGCACCGCCGGGATCACCTCGGCCGCGAACCGGCTCAGCTCGCCCGGGTCGTCCGATCCGAGGATCACCGTGCCGATGCCGTCGGTGAGGATCAGCGGCACCAGCTCGTCGACCCACTGCGCGGGTGACTTGGCCGGGTCGCCCGACACGTTGAGCAACCGGCGGATCTCCCGGGGGTCACGCCCGGCGTCGGCCGCGGCCGCATCGATGATCTCGTTGCCCCGGTGCAGGTCGCCGGGCTTGAGATAGCTCGACGAGGGCAGCCAGCCGTCCGCCTTGGCGCCGACCAGTCGCAGCATCCGCGGTTTGTAGGCGCCCAGCCAGATCGGCACCTGGTGCGCCGGTGCCGGCCCCCGCTTGGCGCCGTTGAGCCGGTAATAGTCGCCGTCGTAGCGGAGCTGGGCGCGCTCATCGGCCCGCCAGATCTCCCGGATCACGTCGATCGCCTCACTCAGCTGATCGACCGACTCGGCCGGGCTGCGCCGGGTGACGCCCATCGCCTCCATCGCGTCCCAGAAGGCGCCGGCGCCGAGACCCAGCGCGAGCCGGCCGCCGGCGAGCAGATCCAGGCTGGCCGCGGCGCGGGCCAGAACCGGAGCGGGACGCATCGGCACGTTCAGCACGTTGCCGGCCAGCCGGATCGTCGTGGTCTGCGCGGCCACCCAGGTCAGCAGCGTCCAGGTGTCCAGGAAGCCGGGCTGGTAGGGGTGGTCCTGGAAGGTGACCAGGTCGAAGCCGAGCTGCTCACTGAGCTGGGCCCGCGCGACCGCGGCCTGCGGCGGGCTGTTCGTCGGGCTGATGAAGGTGCCGAATTCAAGGGCGTGACCATAGTCCACGAGGCAAATGTAGGCCG
>DASWMR010000009.1:0-2979 GCA_036399635.1 Actinoplanes sp.
GGCCGCCCCGGTGATCGGGATGCGGACCATCGCGTCGGTGGCCTCGCGCCACCCGGCGCTCAGCCCGTGCGTCTCGTTGCCGACCACCAGCACCCGCGGCCCGGTCAGGTCGTGATCCGCCACGTCCTCGGCGCCGTGTTCGTCGGTCCCGACGATTTCCACCGGCAGCCCGTCGGCGCGCAGGTCCGTGACCCAGTCGACCACCTCGCGGTGCGAGTCCAGCCGGACCACCGGCACCGCGAACAACGACCCGGTGCTGGCCCGCACCGCCTTGGGATCGTAGGGATCCGCCGCGTGCCCCGTGATGATCACCGCCGAGGCGCCGAACGCGTCCGCCGAGCGGATCAGCGTGCCGACGTTGCCCGGCGTCGACGGGCGGTCGAAGACCACCACGAGCAGGTGCGGATCGGGGGCGATCTCGGCCGGACCCGGGATCCCGACCACCGCGACCAGCTCGGCCGCGTCCTTGTCGGCGAGCTCGGCGACCAGCTCCGGGGCCATCGCCACCGACTGCGCGCCGGTCTGCTCCAGCACGGTGCGCGCCCAGCCGGACAACGCCTGGCGATCGGGGTAGATCAGTGCGCGGATCTCCCAGCCGGCGTCGACCGCGAGCGAGATCGGGCGCACCCCCTGCACCAGGAACTCACCGGCCCGGTGCCGCTTGGTGCGGTTGGTCAGCAACGCCTGCCACTGCTGGAAATTGGCGTTCCTCGTGGTCACCCGCAAAGCCCTGGACATCGAAGCGACGATACCGGGTCACAATTGCTGTGCGAGGAGGTGGCCTGGATGCACACTGGCGGCGTGGCTTTCACCCTGACGATCGACTGTGGCGGCGGCGGCATCAAGGGATCAGTGCTCGACGAGGCGGGCACGATGCGTGCGCAGCCGTTGCGCGTGCCGACCCCGTACCCGTTGCCTCCGGATCTTTTCGTCAAGACCCTTGTCGAGCTGGGCACCCGGCTGCCGAGCGCCGACCGGGTCACCGTCGGGATGCCCGGCATGCTGCGGCACGGTGTGGTGGTGGCGACCCCGCACTACGTGACTCGCAGCGGCCCGCGCACCCGGATCGACCCGGAGCTGGTCGAGCAGTGGTCCGGCTTCGACGCGCGGACCGCGCTGGCCGAGGCGTTCGGCCTGCCCACCCTGGTGCTCAACGACGCCGAGGTGCACGGTGCCGGGGTGGTCGCGGGCACCGGTTGCGAGCTGATCCTGACCCTCGGCACCGGCCTCGGGTGCGCACTGTTCGACGGCGGCCAACTCGCACCGCACCTGGAGATGTCGCAGGCACCGGTGCGCTGGGGGATGTCGTACGACACGTACATCGGTGAGCACGAACGCCGCCGGCTGGGCGACGCGCTCTGGTCCCGTCGGGTGCGCAACGTCGTCGAGGGTCTGCGCCCGGTCTTCCGCTGGGACCGCCTCTATCTGGGCGGCGGCAACTCGCGCCTGATCACCCCGGCCCAGTTGGCCCGGATGGGCGACGAGGTGGTGGTGGTGCCGAACACCGCGGGCATCGTCGGAGGTGTCCGTGCCTGGTCACTCGGCGCCACTCGGTGACATGCGGCCCGGCGCACTCCTGCTCGACTTCGGCGGTGTGCTGGCCGACGCGCCCCCGCGGCGCCCCGCCCCACCCACACTGGTCCTGCGCATCTTCAACCTGATTAACGGCGTGCTGACCCCCGGTGCGATCCAGCGTTCGCTCACCGAGGGCGAGGCGGCGTACGCCCGGTGGCGCGACGAGGACTGGCCGGACGAGCTGCCCCAGGCCGAGGTCTGGGACCGCTTCGTCCTGCCCGGTTGGCCGGCGGGCGCCCGGGTCAAGGTCCGCGGCGCGGTGGCGAAGCTGAGCTATGACTGGGCCTGGCGCGACGAGTGGGCGCTGCGACCCGGCATCCGCGAGGCGCTGACCGCCGCACACCAGGCAGAGATTCCGCTGGCGGTGGTCAGCAACACCTTGTCCGGCGCCGCCCACCGGCATTTCCTGGCCAAGGTCGGCCTGACCCGCCTGCTGCCGTTGCAGATCTACAGCAACGAGGCCGGCGTCCGGAAACCGAACCCCCAGATGATCTGGAACGCCAGCGACGAGCTGGGCGTGCCGCCGGCTTCCTGCTGGTTCGTCGGTGACAGCCGGCGCCGCGACATCGCTTGCGCCCGCCGCGCCGACGTCGCGAAGGCGATCCTCATGCGCTCACCTCGCACCGACACCGAGCCGCCCGGCGAGCCATGCCCGGACGAAACGATCGAGGACGGCTTCGAGCTGCGAGACCTCCTGCGAAAGTCACTCTGAGCGTTGCCCGTTCAGTGGGTGACCAGCTGCCAGACCGTGGTCTGGCGGATCGGGACGCTTTCCAGGGCCACCGGGACCGGGACGTCGTAGGTGGCCTGTCTGATCAGGCCCTCGCTCGGGAGGTAGGCGCGGCCGGGGTCGCCGACCAGGACCAGCGCGCCCCGCCCGGCGGCCCGGCGCAGGAACGGGAGCACCCGGCCGGCCATCTCGCGGCTGTAGAAGACGTCGCCGGCCAGGATGACGCTGTGATCGTCGTCGGTCGCGTCCAGCAGGTCGGCCTCGACCGCGCGGACCGCCACGCCGTTCGCCTCGGCGTTCGCGGTTGCGGCGGCCAGCGAGAAGGGGTCGATGTCGTTCGCGGTCACCGGGGTCGCCCCGGCCCGGGCCGCGGCGACCGCGACCAGGCCCGAGCCGGTCGCCAGGTCGAGCACGCTGCGGCCGGCCACCAGGGTCGGGTGGTCGAGCACGTGCCGGGCCAGCGCCTGCCCGCCGGCCCACGCGAACGCCCAGAACGGCGGCGGCTGGGCGGTCCCGGCCGCCTCGGTCTCCTCCCACAGGGAGATCGGTTCATCGGCCTGGTGGAGCAGCACCTCCGGGACGAAGGGCGCGGGCGCCAGGCGGGTGTGGGCGCGGACGAATTCGGCATGCACCGGTTCAGTTTCGCTCAGCTCACCCGCGGAGTGACCGATGAG
>DASWMR010000010.1:0-3479 GCA_036399635.1 Actinoplanes sp.
AGCGGGCTACCTCAGTAGCGGAATTTGTGCTGGGCGCTTCGGCGGTTTACCCAGGCTGGGAGTTCGTCGACGTTTGCCTGGCGGGGGAGCTGCTCTACCGGGTCGTCGCCGACGGCGGTGGTGGTGGTGCGCATGGTGACCACGAAGCCCTGGACCAGGCGGTCCTCGCGTAGGTCGCGGTAGGTGGCTTCGATCAGGACCTGGCTGTTGTCGGCGCGGTGCAGGGCGCAGAAGAAGGTGCCGTCGCCGTCTGCCGCGAAGGCGCGCCGGACGTGGCCGCGGTCGTCGCTGTGGACCAGCTCCTCCAGGGTGGCCAGCGGGGAGAGATCCGGCACGCCCAGCAGCTTGTGGACGGCGGGGCTGGCGTACCGGATGCGGCGGTCCTCGTCGATGACCAGCATCAGGTCGGCCGTGTTGCGGATGACGGCACGCAGGTAGAGGTCGCTGTCGCGCCGGCCGACCGCCTCCACCAGGTTGATCCTGTCCAGTGCCAGGGCTGCCTGGCCGGCGAGGACCTCGAGCGCGTCGCGGGCCATCGTGAGCACATCGCGGCTGCCGGTCAGGACCAGGGCGCCGCCGCTGGGGCGGGCCACGGCTAGCGGCTCGAGCCATAGCGGGCAGATGAGAGTGGCCACCGCGGCCGAGGATTCCGGGTCACCGTTGCGGCGCCACCAAGGCCTGGTCGGCGCCGCCGGCTTCGAGCTGGCGTCTCCCGGCTTCGAGCTGGCGTCTCCCGGCTTCGAGCTGGCGTCTCCCGGCTTCGGGCTGGCGTCTCCCGGCTTCGGGCTGGCGTCTCCCGGCTTCGGGCTGGCGTTCGCCGGCTTCGAGCTGGCAAGTCCCGGCTTCGGACCGACAGGTTCCGGCTTGGGGCTGGCGTTTCCGGGTTTCGGGCTGGCGTGTCCCGGCTTCGGGCCGGTGTTTTCTGGGTTGGCGTCTCGGGGCTTCGGGTCGGCGCTTTCCGGCTCCGGGCTGGCGTCTTTCGGGCTGGGCGGGTCCACCCACCAGCTTCGCGGGCTCGGGCCAGTCGTTGCCGGTGGCAGGGCGTGCAACGCCATCTGGCGGTCGTCGGTGGCGAAGAGGATCTGGGTGAGCGCCTGCGGCGGGACCAGATGGGCGACCGCGGCCCGCACGGCCTGGTCGACCGAGGGGGTGTCGGCCGCGGACACCAGGTCGGCGCTGGCCTCGCGCAGGCCCTGCTCGCGGGCGAGTGCCTGGCTGTTCAGGGTGATCGAGTCGGCCAGGCGGGTGATCGTGAGGAGGAGGGTGATGGCGGCAGCGACGGCGATCACCACGCCGTCCTCGACCGCGCCGGTCAGGGCCTCGATCAGCAGGACGACCGGCGGGGTGCCGACCGCAAGGCCCAGCAGGACCGCCCAGTGGCCGGGCCACGGGCTCGGTTTCGGCGGCATCGGCTCGGTCAGACGGACCATCGACGGGTGCACGGCGGCTATGCCCCATGCCAGGTAGAGGACCACATAGCCGGTCTCGGAGTACGGGGCGGGCATCAGGGGGAAGAGGATGTCGCTGGTCAGCAGGCCGACCGAGCCGGTCAGCAGGAGCAGCGCGGAGACGTTGCGGCGGACGGCCAGGTTGAGCCGGACGGCGACGCCGAGGAGCACCAGGTCGCCCAGGACGTCGGCGGCGGAGACGTTGCCGATCTGGCCGCGGCCGCCGATCACGAAGATCCACAGCACGAGCAGGGCGGAGCAGCCGAACGCCAGGAGATCGATCAGGCGGGCGCGGTCGACGAGCACCGAGCCGCCACGGGTCAACTGCACCAGCGCGCCCGCGATCAGCGCGAAGTTTGCAAGGTAGAACGCCTCCGCGATGGCCCACGACTCGAACGCGTAGAAGACGTCGCCGAGCGCGAAGGCGGTGATGGCGCCGGCGATGAGCAGCCACGGGCCGGTGCGCGCGGGGCGGTGCAGCCGCAGGCCGACGATGATCGCGACGCAGCTGCCGGCGCCCAGCAGAATCCACTCGATGGCCCTCGACACGTCCTACTTAGTATCAGGGAGCATAGCTGTCTGTCCACGTCGATGTATACGCTGCGCAATTGGTGCGCCGATTCGGGCATCATCACGGAGCGCAACTTTTCGGCGGCTCGATCGTTGCGCTCGGCGCCGCGATTGCGGCCGTCAGCTGAAGACTTGTGCGGTTACCTGACGGTCGTAGCCGCCGCTGTCGCCGGTTACCGGCTGCCACCGCCCGTCGGGGGCGTGCCATTCGAGGTCGGCGAAACGTACCCATTCGAGGCCGGTCACCGAGGCGTGCGAGACGAGCCAGTGCGCGTACCGCCAGCCGGTGCTCGCGTCCGCGACGCCGAGGGTGAGCCCGGCGGTCTGCGCCGCGGTCTGGGTCTTCGCCAGGCCTTTACCCCAGTCGAGCTGGAGACCCGCCATCAGGGCGGCCGCGGCGGCGGCACCACGAAGCGGGGGCGCACTGCTCACCGTGCACTCCACCGCGCCGGTCGCCCGTCCGGTCAGAGCGCGGGCGAGCACAGCGGACTCGTCGGCCCATTTCTGATAGGCGTTCGGGTAGGCCGAGCGCTGCACCCTCTGGGCCGCGTCGGTGACCCGCATCTTCCGGTAGCCCTTGACCTTCTTCAGTGCGGTGTAGAAGCGGTCCGCCGCGTACCTCGGATCTTTGATCTTCTCGACCGTGCCCCATCCCTGGCTGGGGCGCTGCTGGAAGAGGCCGACCGAGTCGCGGTCGCCGTCGTCGAGGTTCTCCAGCTTGGACTCCTGCAGGGCGGTGGCCAGCGCGATCACCACCGCGTGCTCGGGCATGCCGCGCCGAAGACCGACTGCGCTGATCGTCGCGGCGTTGGCCATCTGCACCGAGTCGAGCGTGACCTCGCCGTCGGCGCGCACCGTGCACTCCGGGCCGAGCTTGGGCAGCTTGATGCCGCCGGAGAAGGAGCGCGCCACGGCGAAGACGCCCAACGCGCCGATGAGGGCGAGCAAGGCGAACACCACGACAGGCGACTTGCGCACGCACACCCCCAGACGACCGATGGACGGGCTCGGACGACAAGCCTAGTCAACAAACGCACGCGGGCAGGTCACTGACGCGGGCCGGGAACGCCGGGCCCGGCCGGTACCCAGGCGGCGGGGCGCTTCTCGCGGAACGCGGCCACGCCCTCGCGACCCTCTGCCGACTTGAAGTAGCCGGCCGACCGCGCGGACAATTCGGCCAGCTCCGCGCGAACGGAGGCCCCCGACGTACGCCGCAGAAGTTGTTTGGTGCCGGCCAGCGCAACCGGTCCGCCGCGCACCAGCGAGTCGCAGTAGGCGGCGACCGCCTGGTCGAGGCCGTCGGCTGAGACCGCGGCGGTGACCAGGCCGATCTCCGCCGCGCGCGGTCCGGCGAAGACATCGCCGGTCAGATAGAGCTCGGTGGCCGCCCGCGGGGACAGCCGGGGCAGCACGGTCGCGCTGATCACCGCGGGGATCACGCCGAGCCGCACCTCGGAGAAG
>DASWMR010000011.1:0-3927 GCA_036399635.1 Actinoplanes sp.
AGGTCGGCGCCCTGGAACAGGGTGCCCAGCTGAGTCTGGAGGCCGTCGGGCAGGCCGTCGACCACCGGGCCCGCGCCGGCCCGCTCGACCCCGCCGCGGACCGCGGCGGGGTCGTCCAGCCGGTCGAGGTCGCCGACGCCCACGTTCTCTCGCACCAGCAGCTGCAGGCGCGCGAAGTCCTGGAACACCCCGGCGCCGCACCGCGCCCACTGCCGCGGGTCGATGTCGGCCAGCGGCACGTCGTCGACCAGGATGCGGCCGGTGTCCGGGCGGTACATCCCGGTCAGCAGCTTGACCAGGGTCGTCTTCCCGGCGCCGTTGAGCCCGACCAGGGCGACGGTGCGGCCGGCCGGTAGGTCGAGGTCGACGTCGGTGAGCACCGGGTCGCCGGTGCCGGGATAGGCGAAGCCGACGCCGTGCAGGCTGATCCCGCGGGTCAGGTTCGCGGGCGCGGGCGCGGTGCCGGCGGTCTGGCCGGTCCCGTAGTTCGTGAGCCACACGTAGTGGCCGATCACGTTGCCGCCGTCGTTCATCGTGGTGAACCCGCGCACCAGCCGTTCGATCTGCATGTTCAACGTCGTGGTCAGGGTGATCAGCAGCACCACGTCGCCGACCGTCGCGCGGCCGGCGTCCTTGAGGTCGAGCACCAGCAGCAGCGCCCCGCCGAGGGCGGCGAACATCAGCACCCAGCCCGCCGCCTCCAGCACCATGGCGTAGAGGCGCGAGCGGACCATCACGTCGGTGGTCTCGGCCCACAGGCGGTCGGCGCGCCGGGACAGCTCCGGGCCGGTGCCGGCGATCCGCAACTCCTTGGCCGGCTCCGGCTCCATGCACAGCTGGTGCAGGTCACGCTCGTGCCGGTGGCTTTCCGCGGTGCGGTCGCGCACCCGCTGCCGGTGCCGGTCGCCCAGGCTGATCAGCAGGAGTAGCGGAACGGCGAACGCGGCCAGCAGCGGCAGCGCCGGGTGGATGCCGACCAGCAGCCAGGCGCTGAAGGCCAGGCCGATCAGGGCGCCCACCATCGCGACACCCGACCACACCGAGCGGACCAGGAAGATGCCGTCGCGCCGGAGGTTGGTGACCCGGTCCAGGAAGTCCGGCCGTTCCAGATGACCCAGGGTCGGGATGGAGGCGGCCATCGCGAGCACCTCCAGGTCGATCTCGCGGGCCACCCGGACGACCAGGTCCTGGTTGCTCTCGCCCTGGACCCGGCCGAGGATGAAGGTGCCCACGTGGGCCAGCACGCCCAGACCGGCTGCCACCACGACCGCGGAGATCACGCCGGTCTGCGCGCCGTCGATGAGCTTGCGCTGGCTGACCGCGGTGAGCGCGGCGGCGCCGGACATCAGCAGGATCAGCACCACGTTGAGCACGGTGACCAGCGGAGAGACTCGCCAGCACAGCTTGAGGGTGTGCCGGTAGACGGCGACGGCGTTCGTCACGGAACGCTCTCCTCGAATCGCGAGGCCTGCAACCGCCACAGCCGGGCGTAGCTGCCGTCCTGGGCCAGCAGGTCGTCGTGTGAGCCGGACTCGGTGATGCGGCCGCCGTCCAGCACCGCGATGCGGTCGGCGTCGCGGATGGTGGAGAGCCGGTGCGAGATCAGCACCACGGCCACGCCGGCGGCCCGGATCCCGGTGATCACGTTGCCGAAGAACTGGATCTCGGCGTTCATGTCGAGGTTGGCCGTGGGCTCGTCGAGCACGATGAGGTCGCGGCCGTGTGCGGTGGCGTAGAGCGTGCGGGCCACGGCGAGCTTCTGCCACTGACCGCCGGACAGGTCCCGTCCGCCGCTGCCGGTGCGCCACAACTGGGTGTCCAGACCATCGGGCAGGCTCGCGATCAGGTCCTCCGCGCCGGCCCGGCGTAGTGCCTCGGTCACGGCCTCATCGCGTACCGGAATCTCGGGCGCGCCAAGCGCAACGTTGTCCCGGACCGTTGCCGGATATCGCAGGTAGTCCTGGTAGACGACGCTGAGCCGGCGCCGCCAGGCGGCGATGTCGAGCTCGCCGAGGTCGGTGCCACCGACCAGAATGCGGCCGCCGGTGGGCGCATAGAGACCGGCCAGCAGTTTGGTGAGCGTCGTCTTGCCGGCCCCGTTGATGCCGACGATCGCGAGCACCTCACCCCGGCCGATCTCGAGGTCCAGACCGGACAGTACGTCGTGCCGGCCGGTCGGATAGCGGAACGCGACCTGCTCGAACCGAACCCCGTGACCGGTGGGCTCGGCCGTGCCGGCAGCGACCGGCGGAGTGCCGTAGCGGGCGAACAACCGGTCGACTGCCTGCACGGCGCCCTTGCCGTACTCGATGTCGAAGGTCTCGAGGCCGACCCAGGTGATCTCGAAGATGCCCAGGGCCGCCACCACGCAGGTGCTGAGCGCGGCGACGCTGATCGACCCGTGCGCCGCCGCCAGGCCGGGAACCAAGAACGCGGTCGCGCCGCAGAGCACCGACAGCAGCACGGTGACCTCCTGCCGGCGCAGGATGCTGCGCCGCAGCGCCCACATCGGCGACCGCAGATCCCAGTGCGCGACGGCCCGCCGCTGCACGATCCAGTCGGCCAGTCCGAAGAGCCGGATCTCCTTGGCGGCGTCCAGCCCGGCGGCCACCCCGTCGAGGTAGTCGAGCCGCCGTTGTCCCGGGCTGAGCCGGTCGCCGAAGGCGACGAAGTAGGTCCACTGCCGGCGCTGCAGGCCGCGGCTGACCAGCGAGGCGGCCAGCAGGAAGACCGCAAGCCAGGGGAAGTACGCGGCCAGCACCGCGGCCGAGGCGGTGGCCGCGACCATCCGCCCGCCGAGGAAGAGGGTGGAGAACGCCGCCGTCCCGGCCGACCGCACCCACCAGCCGTCGCCGATTTCGCTGGCCCGGTGCGCGTCGTCGGCGAACTCGGCGGTCTCGAGGTGGGCGATGGTGGCCGGCTCCAGCGCGATCGCGCGCAGCCGGGCGCGCAGGGCGCCGTCGATCCGCCGGCTGGTGGCCGTCAGGACCGCCTGCTCGAGCGGCCGGGTCAACCGGCTCACCAGCAGCACCCCGAGCAGCCCGGCGAGCGCGGTGAGGGCCGGCTCGCCCGCCACCGCCCGCCGGACGAGCTCGCCGCTGAGCACGGCCGTGACGGGTGTCGCGACGACGAACACCGTCAGCAGGGCGATCAGGCCGGCGAGCCAGCCCCACCCGGCGAGCGGCAACAGTCGCATCAGCCGGATCCGCTCGGCGAGCAGAGCCCGGAACTCCGTCGGACGCAGGGCACCCCACCCGCGCCGTGGATCAGGAATGTCCCCCGTGACAAACATCCGCCCATCCTTGGCGGCGGCAAAAATCGACGGCGCTGGATTCCTATCCCGTGAGACAGCGTCCGTCGGTGCCTAGTAGATCCAGGAAGGCCGTTTGCGTCGCCAGCGGTCGATCTCCCGGCCGGTTTCCGGCTCCGGCTCCGCGTCGGCGGCCAGGCGGAGCAGGGCGCGGGTCATGCGGGCGCGGCGCGCGGCGTCCGGTGTGGTGTCCCGCCAGTCCCGCGGCGTGGACTGGGCTTCGTCGAGCGTCATGGGCAGGGCGGCCAGGCAGGCGCGAGACACCTCCGCGGGCGGCGGCGAGCCGTAGTACACCCAGTGGTAGGTCCATTCCTCCGGGCGGAAAACGCCCGACTCCCGGGCCTGCTCCAAGAACCGGGCGAGCAGCGCGGTCCACTCGTCGTCGCGGGCCGGCTGGTCGAAACGGAGCCTGCTGAGCGCGGCGAACACCGCCACGTAGTCATCCGCGCCGAACTCCTGCTCGGCCAGCCAGACTGGCCACACCGCGGCGCCCGCCTTGCCAAGAGCGCGCATCGCGTTGCGCCGGTGTCCCCGTCGGTCCGGCGGCGGAAGCGGAACGATGCTGCGATTGATGTTGACGTCTGTCACCGCGCCGGGCGGCCCTCCCTGGTACGGGC
>DASWMR010000012.1:0-10414 GCA_036399635.1 Actinoplanes sp.
ACGGGGTCCTCGACACCACGCTGCCCGCGACCGGCGAGCCGCTGCCGCCCGAGTGGGCCCTCCAGGTCCCACAGGACTACGTCGACGTGCTCAAGAACGCGGTGCCCGAGGCGCTACGCGCGGCCGACGCCGACCCGGCCGACGTGATCGGCGTGGCCACCGACTTCACCGCGTGCACCGTGTTGCCGACCACCGACGACGGCACGCCGCTGAGCGAGCTGCCTGAGTTTGCCGACCGGCCGCACGCGTACATCAAGCTCTGGAAGCACCACGCCGCCCAGCCGCAGGCCGATCGCATCACCGAGACCGCCGCGAAGCGTGGCGAGCCCTGGCTCAAGCGGTACGGCGGGATGATCAGCTCGGAGTGGGAGTTCGCCAAGGCGCTGCAGGTCCTCGAGGAGGACCCGGAGGTGTGGGCGGCCACCCGGTACTGGGTGGAGGCCGCCGACTGGATCGTCTGGCAGCTGACCGGCACCTACCTGCGCAACGCCTGCACGGCGGGCTACAAGGGACAGTACGTCGACGGGCACTACCCCTCGGCGGCGTACCTGGCCGAGCTGAACCCGGCGTTCGCCGACTTCCCGGCCACCCGGCTGGACGCGCCGATCGGTGAACTCGGGCGGTCCGCCGGCACCCTCACCGAGCAGGCCGCCGAGTGGACCGGGCTGCACACCGGCGTGGTGGTCGCGGTGGGCAACGTGGACGCCCACGTCTCCGCGCCGGCCGCGCAGGCCGTCGAGCCGGGCCGGCTGGTCGCCATCATGGGCACCTCGACCTGTCACGTGATGAGCTCCGACGTGCTGCGCGACGTGCCGGGCATGTGCGGCGTGGTGGACGGCGGCATCGTGCCGGGCCTCTGGGGCTACGAGGCCGGCCAGTCCGGCGTCGGCGACATCTTCGGCTGGTACGTGGACAACTGCGTCCCGCCGTCCTACACCGCCCTCGCCGCCGAGCGTGGCCTGGGCGTCCACGAGCTCCTCACCGAGCTCGCCGCGCAGCAGCCGATCGGTGCGCACGGCCTGCTCGCGCTCGACTGGCACTCCGGCAACCGGTCGCCGCTGGTCGACCACGAGCTCTCCGGGGTGATCCTCGGGCAGACCCTGGCCACCCGGCCGGAGGACGGCTACCGGGCGCTGCTGGAGGCGACCGCGTTCGGCACCCGGCTGATCGTCGAGTCGTTCCGCGACGCCGGGGTGCCGGTGCACGAGCTGGTGGTCACCGGCGGGCTGCAGAAGAACGCGCTGCTAATGCAGATCTACTCGGACGTCACCCGGCTGTCGATCCACCTGCTCGACTCCGACCAGGGCCCGGCCCTCGGCTCCGCGCTGCACGCGGCGGTGGCGGCCGGGGCGTACCCGGACATCCGGGCCGCCGCGGCGGCGATGGGCCGGGTGGTCCGCGACGCCTGGCAGCCGGACGACGCGAGTGCGGAGAAGTACGACGCGCTCTACGCCGAGTACGTCACGCTTGTCGACTACTTCGGCCGGCACGGCAACGACGTGATGCGCCGGCTGCGCGGGATCCGCCGGGCGGCCCTGCGATGAGCCTCGCCAGTGACGTCCTCGCCGCCAACCTGCGCATCCCGGTCGCCGGGCTCGCGTCGCTGACCTGGGGCAACGTCAGCGGCGTCGACCGCGCCGCGGGGACCTACCTGATCAAGCCGTCCGGTGTGCCGTACGACGAGCTGACCGAGGAGTCGCTGGTCGAGGTCGAGATCGAAACCGGCCGGGTGGTCGGCGGCCACCTCAAGCCCTCCGTGGACAGCGAGACCCACCGGCTGCTCTACCAGGCGTTTCCGTCGATCGGCGGGATCACCCACACGCACTCCACCGAGGCGGTCGCGTTCGCCCAGGCCCGGCTGGACATTCCGGTGCTCGGCACCACCCACGCGGACACCTTCAACGGCCCGATCCGGGTCAGCCGGGACCTCACCGAAGGGGAGTGCGCCGAGCGGTACGAGTGGAACACCGGTCAGGTGATCCTCGACGCGTTGGACGGCGACCCGGACTCGGTGCCGGCCATCCTGGTGGCCAGCCACGGCCCGTTCACCTGGGGTGCCACCGCGATGAAGTCGTTGGAGGCGTCGATCGTCTGCGAGGCGGTGGCCGGCATGGCGCGGCGCACCCTCGCCCTCAACCCGGCCGCCACCCCGCCGGAGCACCTGGTCCGCCGGCACTACACCCGCAAACACGGCCCCGACTCCTATTACGGCAACGACTCTGCTGACCCGCGGCGGAAAACAGAGGCCAACCCCGAAATCGCGAAAGCAGGATGACCATGCCCAACCCCTTCGAAGGACGCGAGATCTGGTTCCTCACCGGCAGCCAGGGCCTCTACGGTGACGAGACCCTCGCCCAGGTGGCCGCCCAGTCGCAGGAGGTCGTGGCGCGCCTGGACGAGACCGGCGACGTGCCGGTGAAGATCGTGTGGCGGCCGGTGCTGACCGACTCGGCCGGTATCCGGGCCACCATGGTGGAGGCGAACGGCGACGACCGGTGCCTCGGCGTGATCGCCTGGATGCACACCTTCTCCCCCGCCAAGATGTGGATCAGTGGGCTGGAGACGCTGCGCAAGCCGCTGCTGCACCTGCACACCCAGTCGCACCTGTCGCTGCCGTGGGGGTCCATCGACATGGACTTCATGAACCTCAACCAGGCCGCGCACGGCGACCGCGAGTTCGGCTACGTGCAGACCCGGCTCGGCGTCGCCCGCACCACGGTGGCCGGGCACGCGTCGGACCCCCGGACCGCCCAGCGGATCGGCTCCTGGGCGCGGGCCGCGACCGCCGTGGCCGCCATGCGCTCGCTGCGGCTGGCCCGCTTCGGCGACAACATGCGCGACGTCGCGGTCACCGAGGGCGACAAGGTGGAGGCCGAGCGGCATTTCGGCACGTCGGTCAACACGTACGGGGTCAATGATCTGGTTGCCGTCGTCGACGACGTCCCGGAGTCGGCCATCGACGAGCTGCTCGCCGAGTACGACGAGAGCTACGACGTGGCGCCCGAGCTGCGCGACGGTGGCGAGCGGCGCAAGGACCTGCGGTACGGCGCGCGGATCGAGGCCGGGCTGCGGTCGTTCCTGACCGCCGGCGGCTTCGGCGCGTTCACCACCAACTTCGAGGACCTGGGCGGCCTGCGGCAGCTGCCGGGCCTCGCGGTGCAGCGCCTGATGGCCGACGGGTACGGCTTCGGCGGCGAGGGCGACTGGAAGACCTCGATGCTGTTGGCCACCCTGAAGGCCGCCGCGTTCGGCCTGCCCGGCGGCACGTCGTTCATGGAGGACTACACCTATCACCTCGGCCCCGGCCCGCAGCGGATCCTCGGCGCGCACATGCTCGAGGTGTGCCCGTCGATCACCGCCGACCGGCCGAGCCTGGAGATCCACCCGCTCGGCATCGGCGGCCGCGAGGACCCCGTACGGCTGAAGTTCTCGGCCGCACCCGGTCCCGCCGTGGTGGTCGGCATCTGTGATCTTGGCGACCGTTTCCGACTGGTCGGCAACACCGTGACCGTGGTGCCGCCGGACGCCGAGCTGACCAACCTGCCGGTCGCCAGCGCCGTCTGGGAACCGCACCCCGACCTGCCCACCTCGGCCGAGTGCTGGCTGATGGCCGGCGGCCCGCACCACACCGTGCTGTCGACCGCTCTCGATGCGGACACGGTGGATCAATTCGCCGAGTTGACCCGCACCGAACTGGTCCTGATCGACGAGACCGCCAGCCCGAAGGCGATCCGCCGGGAACTCCGCTGGAACGCCGCGTATCAGCTGCTCGCAGGCGGCATTCGATGAGGAGATATCCTGCCCGCAACAGGCGGATGCGGGGTATGGGTGAGTGTGAAGCGGGGACGGCCGCCGGGCATGATGGATGTCGCGCGGCTGGCGGGAGTGTCGCACCAGACCGTCTCACGGGTGCTCAACGAGCACAAGAACGTGAGCGAGCCGACCAGGCTCAAGGTTCGGGCGGCCATTGCCGAACTGGGTTACCGTCCCGACCGGGCGGCCCGCGCGCTGGTCACCGGCACGTCCAAGGTGATCGGCGTGGTCGCGCAGAACTCGTCGCTCTATGGGCCGGCGTCCATGCTTACCGCGTTCGAGGAGGCCGCCCAGGCGACCGGCTTCGCGGTTAACGTCGGCAGCGTGCGCAACCTGGACGAACGCTCGATCACCGACGCGGTCGAGCGGCACCTCGACCAGCGGGTGGCCGGCCTGGTGGTGATCGCGCCGGTGGCCGGCGCCGGTGCGGCCCTGGCCAAGCTGCCGCATGACGTGCCGCTGGTGACCATCGACGGCGACCCGGAGCTGGCCAGCACGCTGGTCACGGTCGACCAGGTGGCCGGGGCGCGGGCGGCGACCGAGCATCTGCTCGCCGCCGGCCACGCCTCGGTGTGGCACATCTCCGGGCCGTCCGACTGGTTCGACGCGGCCGGCCGGGTGCGCGGCTGGGAGGCGGCTCTCACCGCAGCCGGTGCGGAGGTCCCGCCGCTGCTGACCGGCGACTGGACCGCCGCCTCCGGCTATCAGAACGGGCAGCTGCTGGCCCGGCTGCCCGAGGTGACCGCGGTGTTCACGGCGAACGACCACATCGCACTCGGGCTGCTGCGCGCGTTGAACGAGCAGGGCCGCCGGGTGCCCGAGGACGTGAGCATCGTGGGCTTCGACGACGTGCCCGAGGCGGCGTTCTTCACGCCGCCGCTGACCACCGTCCGGCCGGACTTCGACGCGGTCGCCGCGGCCGGGCTCGACCTGTTGCTGGCCCAGATCGAGTCGGGCACGGCGAACGGCGGCGAGCGCCGGACGATCGAGCCCACCCTGGTCGTCCGGGACAGTGTCGCGCGCCGATAGGCACCAGTCACTGTCTACTCCGGGTGCGATCCGCCGCTTCGGCAATCGTTTGCGATGAATGCTTGACTTCCGCGATGTTATCGATCACATTCGATGTCACACGCTCGTAATCGAGCTGTGCAGGCACCTTGTTTGTGAACGTGAACATCCGCGGTCAGCGACAAAGTGACCGGCGCGTAGACACCCGCCGGGGCCATCAGGGGAGTGATGGTTCCGGCGGGCTACGCGTACGCTCGTCGGGTGCCCCCCGCCCCGCTGCTGCTCGCCCTCGACGGGAACAGCCTGTTGCACCGCGCCTACCACGCGGGCGCCGCGGAGGGTCTACTGTCGCCGGACGGCGACCCGATCTGGGCACTGCGCGGCCTGATCGGCTACCTAGCCCGCGGCACCGCCCAATTGCGACCGGACGCGGTGCTGATCGGCTTCGACTGCCCGGTCTCGTCCGCCCGCCGCGACGACTACCCCGCGTACAAATCGCACCGCCCGGACAAGCCCGGCGACCTCATCGCCCAGCTGGCCGTCGCGCCCGGCCTGCTACGCGCGGCCGGCATCTGCACGGTCGTGCCGCCCGCCTACGAGGCCGACGACGTGCTTGCCAGCGCGGCCGCCGCGAGTCGCCGGGCCGGCTGGCGGTCGGTGCTGATGACCAGCGACAGGGACGCGTTCGCCCTGATCGACGAGAGCACCTCGGTGCTGCGGGTGCGCAACGGCGGCTTCGACGAGGCGGTGCTGATCGACGAGGCGGCCCTGCCGGCCCTCTACGGGGTGATTCCCCGGCAGTACCGCGACTTCGCCGCGCTGCGCGGCGACCCTTCGGACAACCTTCCGGGGGTACGCCGATTCGGCGCGACGACCGCCGCGAAGGTGTTCGCCGCGTTCGGCGGTCTGGAGGCCGCCTGGGAGGCCGACGAGCGGCTGCTCCGCGAGGCGGTCGGCGAGCAGGCCGCCGCCCACCTCCGGGCGGACACCGCCCGCACGATCGTCGACCGCAACCGCCGGATCATGCGGATGCGCGACGACCTGCCGCTGCCCGACCTGGCCGACACCCGGCTGCCGCTGAGCCTGCCGGTGATGCGCCGGGCGTTCCGCGAGCGCGGCATCAACCTCGGCCCGTCGCTGTGGGCGCTGGTCGACGGCCCGCCGCCAGCCGAGGAGGCCGGCCTGACGCCCGAGTTCAAGCCGTGGGTGTTCCGCCGTGGCCTGGCCGGCCGCCGCGACCCCACCCCGGGCCAGCTGGCCCTTTTCTGACTTGCCTGCGGTGTTGATCGGGCTTGGCCGGCGGTGTTGATCGGGCTTGGCCGGCGGTGTTGATCGGGCTAGTTGCCAAGTCTTTGCAACAACCTGTTGATGCCAATATGCTTCCCTCGTCGGGCCGCGTCGCATCGGGAGGCGTCATGGACGTAAGGGCGATGCACATCGCCAACGGCATCATCGACGGGCCGGTCTCGGCGCTCTTCGCGCTGGTTGCCGTCGTCGGGCTGGCGTACTGCGTGCGCCGGGCCCGCGCCGACCTCGACGACCGGCTGGCACCGATGGCCGGGCTGGTCGCGGCGTTCATCTTCGCGGTGCAGATGCTCAACTTCCAGGTCCTTCCGGGCGTCTCCGGGCACCTGCTCGGCGGCACCCTGGCGGTCATCCTGGTCGGCCCGTGGGTGGGCGCGCTCTGCGTCTCCACGGTGCTGATCGTGCAGTGCCTGCTCTTCGCCGACGGCGGCCTCACCGCGCTCGGGCTGAACATCACCAACATGGCGCTGATCGGCACCGCGGCCGGCTACCTGCTGGTGGTCACGCTGCTGCGGGTGCTACCCAAGACGCCCGGCGGGCTCGGCGCCACCGCCCTGATCGCCTCGATCGTCAGCGTGGTGGTCGCCTCGCAGGGTTTCGTCTGGGAGTACGCGCTGGGCGGCACCACCGAGCTGTCCCTCCCGATGGTCTCCGCAACGATGGCCGGCGTGCACGCGCTGATCGGCATCGGCGAGGGACTGATCGCCGCCACCACTGTCGCGACCGTCGCCCGGGTCCGGCCTGATCTGGTCTTCGCCCTGCGCCGTTTCCGCAAGCCGGCCGTGCCCCAACAGATCGGAGCCCGCTCGTGAGCAGGCGTCTCGGCTGGTTCCTCGCCGGCGGGCTGCTGGTCGCCCTGCTGCTGGCCGGCGTGGTCAGCAACTTCGCCTCGTCCAGCCCGGACGGCCTGGACGCCACCGCCCGCGACGGCTGCACTTTCAACGCCGCCGACGAGATCACCGGCGGCACCTGCATGCTGCAGCGGGAGCGGGCCCACCAGCTGGCGGACAGCCCGCTCGCCAACTACGGCATCAAGGGCGTCACCAACCCGTACGTTTCCACGGGCCTCGCCGGGGTGGCCGGCGTGCTGATCACCTTCGCGATCGGGGGTGGCGCGTTCTGGCTGGTCCGGCGCCGCCCGGGATCGGCGGCCTGAGTGGGCGCCGGGCACGCGCACCCGCTCCACCTGGAGGCCGGCAGCCCGGTGCACCGGCTGGCCCCCGAGGTCAAGATCCTGTCGGTGCTGCTGTTCACGATCGTCGTGGTCGTCACGCCGCGCACCGAGTTCGCCGCGTTCGCGGGCTACGCCGTACTGCTGTCGGTGGTGACCCTGGTCGCTCAGGTCCCGCCCGGCTGGCTCGCCAAGCGCGCCACCATCGAGCTGCCGTTCGTGCTCCTCGCGGTGGTGCTGCCGTTCGCCGGCCACGGTCCGCGGATCGACTGGTGGGGCCTGTCGCTCTCGGTCGACGGCCTGTACGGCGCCTGGAACATCTTCGCGAAGGGCACGCTCGGCGTTGTCGCGTCGCTGCTGCTGGCCGCCACCACCACGATGCGCGACCTGATCCTCGGTCTGGACCGGTTGCGCTGTCCCACCGCGTTCACCCAGATCGCCACCTTCATGCTGCGCTACCTGGACGTCCTCGCCGACGACGCCCGGCGGATGCGAATCGCGCGTCTAGCCCGCGGCTACGACCCGCGGTTCCTCTGGCAGGCGAAGGCGTTCGCGGTGGGCATCGGGTCGCTCTTCCTGCGCGCGTACGAGCGTGGCGAGCGCGTCTATCTGGCGATGGTGTCCCGCGGCTACACCGGCCGCCTCCCCCGCCTGACCGACGACCGCGCACCCACCGCGCAGTGGGCGGCAGCGGCAGTGCTCCCGGTCGCTTCGGCCGGCATAGCGCTCGCGACTGCGCTGTCATGACCCGGGTGCGCCCGGCCGCCCCGGCCGGCATCGCGCCGGCCACTGCCCTGTCATGACCCGGGTGCGCCCGGCCGCCCCGGCCGGCATCGCGCTGGTTACGGTTCCCTCATGACCCCGTCGCTGCGCATCGCCGGCCTGCACTACGCCTACCCGGACGGCAGTGTCGCCCTGCGGGGGGTCGACCTGAGCGTCGCGGCGGGCGAGCGGGTCGCCCTGCTCGGCCCCAACGGCGCCGGCAAGACCACCCTGGTGCTGCACCTCAACGGCGTCCTGCACGGCGGCGCCGGCACGATCGAGGTGGCCGGGCTGCGCGTCGACCCGGCCGACCGCCGCACCCTTGCCGAGATCCGCCGCCGGGTCGGCGTCGTCTTCCAGGACCCGGACGACCAGCTGTTCATGCCCACCGTCGCCGAGGACGTCGCGTTCGGCCCGGCCAACCTCGGCCTTCGCGACGCCGAGCTGCAGGAACGGGTCGACGAGGCGCTGGCCGCGGTCGGCATGGGTGCCCACCGCGATCAGGTGCCGCACCACCTCTCGTTCGGCCAACGCCGCCGGGTCGCGGTCGCCACCGTGCTGGCCATGCGCCCCGAGATCCTGGTCCTCGACGAGCCGTCCTCCAATCTCGATCCGGCGAGCCGCCGCGAGCTGGCCGAGGTCCTGGAGTCGCTGCCGATCACCGTGCTGATGGTCACCCACGACCTGCCGTACGCCTACCAGCTGTGCCCCCGAGCGGTGATCCTGGACGACGGCCAAATCGTCGCGGACGCCCCCACCGGCACGCTGCTGGCCGACACCGCCCTGCTCCGCGACCATCGCCTGGAGCTCCCGTTCGGCTTCTCCCCCGCGCCCGCTCTCGACAGCTGACCACGGGGCCAAGCGACTCAGGCAATGGTGCTCGGAAGTGGCCGCGTCGGTCGCTTGTGGAGTGTGAACGCAGGAATAGGAACCGCATTCCGATATGCCGTCGAGCGAATTCCAGCGTCGCCTTTGATCAGGCTTCAAACGCTGTTCTCCGCGGTGAATTCCGACCGGCTGGCTTTCGCCGTCGCGACAAGTGAGCATCTCGACTTCCTGGACAACCTTCTCGATCAACGACGGGACTTTGCCGGCCGCCAAGCGCCGGGCACCGGCCCGGACCACTCCGTTCCGCGCCCCTCGCTGGGCCGTGTCGAGTCGCGTTCCAGCAGGTGGAAACGGCTGCGCGATACGCCCGACCCGGGTACTTCTGTGCCCGGAAGGCACGTCGTACCTCGATGTCCGAAGCGGCCCTATCGCATTCGGACATCGGTCGACAAATGCGCACCCGATTTGTTCACCAGCCGGTTACGCGCTTGTTAATAATCAGAATGACGACCCTCCACGGTGATCCGTGCATTTGGTCAGATCTATGCTTGCCCGACCAGGAAAGGCAGCGACGAGGGAGCGGTTTTGACCATTGTAGAAGACGCTCGTGTGGCACTCGGAAATCGGCCAGGCAGGCCGGCCTTCCGCGGGCCGCGCATTTCGCCACCGAAAGCGCCGACTACATCACCCGTCATTCCGGCGCCCCGCAGCGAAGGTACTTCGGTCGGATCGGGCCGCCCCGCGACGCCGGCGCCCGCCCTCTCCGGACCGTGCTGCAACGAGCGCCCGGTCGCCTGGTGAAGGAGCCCGCCATGGCTGATCTGTCGCCGGCCCGGCCGAGGAACGACGCCAGCACGTTACCCGCGGTGAGTGTGGTGGTGCCGACCCGCAACGAGGCCGACAACGTGCGCCCCCTGGCCGATCGTCTGCGCGAGGCGCTCGGCCCGGCTCTCGGGGAGATCGTCTTCGTCGACGACAGCGACCACGAGACCCCGCGGACCATCGCCGCCATGCAGGACCAGGACCCCTCCCGGGTACGCCTCGTGCACCGGCCCGCCGGCAGCCGGCCCGGCGGGCTTGGCGGCGCGGTGGCCGCCGGGCTGGAAACGGCCCGCAGCCCGTGGGTGGTCGTGATGGACGGCGACCTCCAGCACCCGCCCGAGACGGTGCCCGAGTTGCTCGCCGCCGTTGGAGCCGACCGGGCCGAGGCGGCGGTGGCGAGCCGCTATCTCAGCCCGGGACGGGTCACCGGGCTCGGCGGCCGGTTCCGCCGGGTCGTCTCGCGCGCCTCCGGCTCGGCCGCCAAGGTGTTCTTCCCGGTGCGGCTGCGGTCGGTCACCGACCCGATGAGCGGCTTCTTCGCCGTGCGTCGCGACGCCGTGCGCACCGCGGAGCTGCGCCCGGTCGGTTACAAGATTCTGCTGGAGGTGCTGGTCCGCAGCCGGATCCAGCGGGTCACCGAAGTCGCGTACACGTTCCAGCCGCGGGTCGCCGGCGAGAGCAAGGCCTCGCTGCGCGAGGGTCTCC
>DASWMR010000013.1:0-2114 GCA_036399635.1 Actinoplanes sp.
GTTCATCGGCCTGGTCGCCGGCGGTGTGCTCGCCGAGTGGGACTGGCGCTCGATCTTCTGGGTGAACATCCCGCTCGGCCTACTCGGCACCGTCTGGGCGTACCGCTCGCTGCACGACGCCGGCATCCGCCGCCAAGCGAAGATCGACTGGTGGGGCAACGCGACCTTCGCGATCGGGCTCACCGCGGTGCTCGCCGCCATCACGTACGGGATCCAGCCGTACGGCGGGCACACGATGGGCTGGACCGACCCGTGGGTGCTGGCCGGGCTCATCGGCGGCGGGCTCGTCCTGGCGGCATTCGGGGTCATCGAAACCCGCGTACCGGACCCGATGTTTCCCCTCGCGCTCTTTCGGAACGTGGCCTTCACCAGCGGTAACGCGGCCAACCTGCTGGCCAGCGTGGCCCGCGGTGGGCTCCAGTTCATGCTGATCATCTGGCTGCAGGGCATCTGGCTGCCGCTGCACGGCTACGACTACGAGTCGACCCCGCTGTGGGCCGGGATCTACCTGGTGCCGATGACGATCGGCTTCCTGGCCGCCGGCCCAGTGTCCGGCTGGCTCTCCGACCGGTTCGGCCCGCGCCCGTTCGCCACCGGCGGCCTGCTGGTGATGGCGGCCTCATTCTTCGGCCTGCTGCTGCTACCCGGCGACTTCAACTACGCCGTCTTCGCCGCGCTGATCTTCATCAACGGCGTCGGTGGCGGCCTCTTCGCGGCGCCGAACACATCGCTGGTGATGTCGAGCGTTCCGGCCACCATGCGCGGTGCCGCCTCCGGCATGCGCGCCACGTTCCAGAACGCCGGCCAGGTGCTCTCGATCGGCGTCTTCTTCTCGCTGATGGTGGCCGGCCTGGCAACCTCGCTGCCGACCACGCTCTCCTCCGGTCTGACCGCCCAGGGCGTGCCAGCGCAGACCGCCGACTCGATCGCCCAGTTGCCCCCGGTAGGAACGCTGTTCGCCGCATTCCTCGGCTACAACCCCATCGGCGAACTGCTCGGCCCTCAGGTGCTGGGCGCGCTGCCGCCGACAAACGCGGCCAGGCTGACCGGCCTGCAGTTCTTCCCCGAGCTGATCGCCGGCCCGTTCCACGACGGCCTGGTGATCGTCTTCTGGCTGGCGATCGCGATGGCCGTGATCGGCGCGGCGGCGTCACTGCTACGCAGCAGGTCGGTGGCGGCGACCTCGGGCGGCGCTTTCCTGACTCACGAGGCCGAGGTACGCGCCGAGATCGCCGACGCACAGCCGTTTTCACCCGCAACCGGAGTCGCCGAGCCGCTATCCCAGTCCGATGAGGACGATCAGGTCAAAACCCCTTAATCAAGCAGCCACGGTTCCTGCCGCGCATGGTGTGCCATCGTCGAGCCGGCGACTTGTGCGTGACGGAGCCCCGGCCCACGGCGCGCCACCCGCCGGCTGGATCACCGTAGGCTGTCAACATGTGCTCGTCACGTCACGTCGCGGCGTCTAGCAGGCTTGCCGCGATTGAGCGGGAGATCAGGGCCGCCGTCGCGTCGTGGTCCATCCGGGCGCTGACTGTCGAGCCGTCGTAGAGGATCATCCATTGCTCGGCCAATGCGGCCGGGTCTCGGGCGCCGGCGTCGCGGGCCAGCTGCGTGAAGAGGCCGCGGGTCCACGCGCGACTGGCTGTCGCGACCTGTTCGGCCACTCCGCCCGGGGGTGACTCGGCGGTGGCGTTATAAAAGGCGCAACCGCGGAAACCCGCCGCGCTGGCCAGCTCGCTGAGGACCTCGAAGACACCGAGCAGCCGGTCGCGCGGATTGTCGAAGCGCTCCAGGCCGGCCAGCAGGCGTTCGCGCCGGATCTGGTGCCGGCCCTCCAGGTAGGCCCGGACCAGCTCGTCCTTACTGCCGAACGTGCCGTAGAGCGAAGCCTTCGCGACACCGGCCCGCTCGATGATCCGATCGATGCCGACCGTATGCACACCCTCGGCGTAGAAAAGCTCGTCCGCGGCGGCCAGGAGTCGATCACGGGCCGAAGGCTTACGCCCCGATGCCCGTCGAGCTGTAGCTGGCCGGGCTGTAGCGGGGCCGGCTGTGGCGGGGCCGGCTGTGGCGGGGCCGGCTGTGGCGGGGCCGGCTGTGGCGGGGCCGGC
>DASWMR010000014.1:0-16286 GCA_036399635.1 Actinoplanes sp.
CATCTGCGATGAGGGCGTCCCGCTCGCGCTCGGAGTAGGCGTACTCCGGCTCCACGCCGCGGCCGCCCCACTTGATCTGGAACAGCGGCGGCTGGGCGAGGTAGACGTACCCCTGCTCGATGACCGGGCGCATGAAGCGGAACAGCAGGGTCAGCAGCAGGGTGCGGATGTGCTGACCGTCGACGTCGGCGTCGGCCATCAGCACCACCTTGTGGTAGCGGAGCTTGGCCACGTCGAACTCGTCGTGGATGCCGGTGCCCAGCGCGGTGATCAGCGACTGGACCTCGTTGTTCTTCAGCACCCGGTCGATCCGGGCCTTCTCGACGTTCAGGATCTTGCCGCGGATCGGCAGGATGGCCTGAATCTGGCTGTCCCGGCCCTGCTTGGCCGAGCCGCCGGCCGAGTCCCCCTCGACGATGAACAGCTCGGAGACCCGCGGGTCGGTGGACTGGCAGTCGGCCAGCTTGCCCGGCATCGAGCCGGTCTCGAGCAGCGACTTGCGGCGGGCCAGCTTGCGGGCCTGCTGCGCGGCGATCCGGGCGTGTGCCGCCTGGGACGCCTTCTGAATGATCATCTTGGCGTCGGCCGGATTCCGGTCGAACCAGTCCGCGATGCGCTCGTTGGCGATCTTCTGCACGAAGCTCTTCATGTTGGTGTTGCCGAGCTTCGTCTTGGTCTGGCCCTCGAACTGGGGGTTCGCCAGCTTGACCGAGACGATCGCCGCCAGGCCCTCGCGGATGTCCTCGCCGGAAAGCTTTTCGTCGCCCTTGAGGAACTTCTTCTCCGCGCCGTAGCGGTTGACGATGCTGGTCAGCGCCGCGCGGAAGCCCTCCTCGTGGGTGCCGCCCTCGTGCGTGTTGATCGTGTTGGCGAAGGTGTAGACCGACTCGCCGTAAGACTCGTTCCACTGCATGGCGACCTCGATGGCCATGCCCTCTTCGTTCGCCTCCGCCTCGAACTCGATCACCGTCTTGTGGATCGGGCTCTTGGTGTTGTTGAGGTGACGCACGAAGTCGGCGATGCCGTTCTCGTACATGAAGGTGACCCGCCGGGCGTTGCCGTCCTCGTCGGTGTGCTCCGGCCGCTCGTCGACCAGGTTGATGGTCAGGCCCTTGTTGAGGAAGGCCATCTCCTGGAGCCGGCGGTAGATGATCTGGAAGTCGAACTCGATCGTCTCGAAGATCGTCGGGTCCGGCCAGAACTGCACGGTCGACCCGGTCTTCGCGGTTGTCTCGCCCTTCTCCAGCGGGCCGGGCTTGGAGGCGTTGTAGTGCTGCCGGTAGACGTTGCCGGACTTGTGGATCTCCACGAACATCCGGGTGGAGAGCGCGTTCACGACCGAGACGCCGACGCCGTGCAGACCACCGGAGACCGAGTACGCCTTGCCGTCGAACTTGCCGCCGGCGTGCAGGACGGTCAGCGCGACCTCGACGCCCGGCTTCTTCAGCTTGGGGTGCAGGTCGACCGGGAACCCCCGGCCGTTGTCGGTGACCGAGACGCCACCGTCGGGAAGCAGGAACACGTCAATGGTGTCGCAGTAGCCGGCCATGGCCTCGTCGACGGCGTTGTCCACGACTTCCTGAACCAGGTGGTGCAGACCGCGCTCGCCGGTGGACCCGATGTACATACCGGGGCGCTTGCGCACCGCCTCGAGACCCTCGAGCACGGTGATCGACTCCGCACCGTATTCCTGCTTGTTCTCTGCCACCCTCGGCCACTTTCTCGTGCCCGACCCGAAGGACGCGCACGGGGTTGGCGGGCGCGCAGCGGCGTTCAGCAGGCAGGGAAGACCACAGATGACACCCGCGGGGTTGCAGCGGACCACCGGTGGAACCGTGCACGCCGGTCGCCGCGGACGGCCCGCGGATCGTGATCGGCTGGGAAAAACCGCGTAGCGTGACGACAACGGCCTGGTGAGCACACCGTTGAGGCGAGTCTTTGGCACACGTTGCACACCGTGCCAATCACACACACGCCATCACACACGCCGAGTTTTCCCGGTCTCCGTCGATTCTACTCCGCCGAGACCGGTTGGCGGGGGTCCGGCACCCCGTCCGGGTGCCTCAGATTGCCGTAGCGGCCCCGAGGCCGCCTCCCACGTCTCCCCCTACACGGAAAGCCCCTCCCCCGCAATGGCAACTGATCGGGTGCCCTTCGCCGGGGCGCGCCTGCCGGCCGCCGCGGCCACGCACTGCGACACTGCCTCCCAACGGTGGGGGTTCGTGTCGTAACCTCTGCCCGCGTAGGCCGGTGGAGGGCCGAACGCCGGTTTCCGCCGCGGAAAAGCTCTGCGAGGCAGGTCGAGGAGCGAGGCAGGTCGAGGAGGGGTGGCCCCAATGGCGCACGACAAGGGGCTGGACAACGTCGCGGTGCACTGGCCACGGACGAACCAGTACTACGACCCGGTGGCTCCCGCCGAGTTCGTCGACTTCGGGGCGGTCGCCGACGCCCCCGAGATCGCCGCTCCCACCGGCGCGCTGGCCCTGCACATCGCCAAGACCGGGACGGTGCGCGCCACCGCGTACACCGAGCTCGTCGACCTTCTGCTGGGTCTGACCGGCGTCCTCTACGCGACCGACGCGGCCGCCGAGGACGAGGACCCGGTTATCGATCCGGACGGCTGCGCCTGGATCGCCGGCGGCCTGGAACGCTTCGTCGAGGGCCACGAAACCTACGGTGACCTGGTCACCTTCGACTCGGTTGCCGGGGTGATGCGCAACGCGGTAGCCGCCGGCCGACTCGCCGAACAGCAGTTGCGCTGGCTCGACAACCGCCTGTCGGCCCTGCGCGACGACGCCGGCAACGCGCCGCACTGGAGCTTCGCCCGCTCCGAACTGGCGATCCTCGCCGGGTTCTACCGCCGCTGCGCCGAACGGGGCTTCGCCGTCTTCGCCGACTACAGACCCGCCAAAAGATCAAGAACCGAAAGATCAAGAGCTGGATGTCGTGGCCGGGTGGGTGGTGCAGACCGCTGCTCACGCCGAGGGCCGGCGCGGGGTGAGCTGGCCGCTGGCGCGTCCAAACCGCTCACCCCACCCCGGCGACCTGCGTAAGTGGTCACGCCCACCGGCGAAACACCCTCCCAGCGATGGTGCCCGACTCGGCTGGGCTCAGCGCCCGGCTCGGCATCGGACCGGTCACCCGTACGTGTCCCGCGGGCCTCGGCCCTGGACCCGGCGCGGGCCCTTCGTCCAGGACGGCACCGCGGGGCCGTGAATGTTCAGTCGGGCGACCACGTTGTGCCCGACCTCGGCGGCGATGCTCTTGAGCAACCGCCCGGTCAGCAGGCGCAACTGGGTCGCCCAGGCGGTCGACTCGGCCTCGACGGTCAGCACGCCGGCGTCGAGCTTCACCGGACGGCTGTGCTTGGCGATGTCCGGTCCGACCACCTTCTCCCAGGCGCCGAAGACCATCGCCTCGGCCCGGGGGCGCTCCCATCCGCGGGACTTCATCAGGCGCTGCAGCATGTCGCCGAACAGCTGCGGGTCGCGCGGATCAGGACCGGAGCCGGAGTAGCCGCGGGGCCGCCGCCCAGTGCCCTCCCCGGCGCGCCGGCGCGGATTACGGGCGGCTGCCTCGCGCCGCTTAGTCAGCGCCGCATCGATCACGGCCCTGGCCAGCTCGGGCCCGGAAACCGCGTCAGCGTCCCCCTGCGGCTCCGAACCCGCTCCATCCTGGGCTGCGCTAGGCCCTGGCCGGTCGGCGGCCTCAGGCGAACCGCTGAGGGCTGCGGCGGCGTCCGCAGGGCCGGGGCCGGACCGGGCTGGCGGGCGGCGGGACGGGGTCTGCCGGGGTGCGGGCCAGGCGTCCGCGCCAGGGTGCAGCTCGGAGGTGGGCTCATCGACCAGATCGTGGTGGTCGGCGGCCGGGCGGCGGCGGGTGGAGCGCGGGAAGAAGCGCTCGTCGGTGGGCGGCGGCTCGGGCCGGTCGTCGCGGTTCACCGGGAGCCGCCGCTCGCGGGAGAGTACGCGGGCCAGCTCGGCCCGGGCCCGCTCGTCACGGGGCAGATCTTCGCGGACCAGATCGTTGCGAGCCCCACCGTTGGGGCGCAGATCATTGCCGACCCGACCGTCGCCGACCCGACCGTCGCGGGGCAGATCGTTGCGGGGCCGATCGTCGCCGGTCCGTTCGTCACGTGCCCGACCGTCACGTGCCCGACCGTCGCGCGCGGGATCGTTGGGGGGCAGATCGGCGCGGGTCCGATCGTTGCTGGCCGAAGCGTCGCGGTCAGGAGGTGTGGGCACGGGTCACCGATCCGGTCGTGACATCGAAGCGCGTGCCCCGCAGCGTAGCCGGGACGTCCTCGGGGACCGCGCAGGTCACCAGGAGCTGGGCGGCGTCGGCGACCAGGGCGGCCAGGCGGTCGCGGCGGCCGGTGTCCAGCTCGGCGAAGACGTCGTCGAGGGCCAGCACCGGCTCGATGCCGTCGGAGCGCAGCAGGTCGTACGCGGCCAGGCGCAGGGCCAGCGCGAACGACCAGGACTCCCCGTGACTGGCGTAGCCCTTGGCCGGCAGGTCGCCGAGGCTCAGGGTGAGGTCGTCGCGGTGCGGGCCGACAAGCGTCACGCCGCGTTCGGTCTCGGCGGTGCGGCGCTCGGCCAGCGCCGCCAGCAGGGCGTGCTCGAGGGCCGGCCGGTCGGGGGCGAGCGGGTCGCCCAGCGGCGAGGTGTAGCTGAGTGCGGCGGCGCCGCGGCCGGCCGCCACCGCGTCGTAGGCCTTGGTCAGGTGTGGACCGAGGGCCGCGGCCAGCTCGAGTCGGCCGGCCAGCAACTCGGCGCCGTGGCGTGCGAGGTGCTGGTCCCAGACGGCGAGCGTGGAGAGGTCGGTGTTGCGGTTGCCGCCGACCTTGCGGGTCAGGTACGCCGTGCGCAGCAACGCGTTGCGTTGCTTGACCACCCGGTCGTAGTCGGCGCGGACGCCGGCGTACCGGGGCTGCCGGGCGACCAGCAGGTCGTCGAGGTAGCGCCGCCGCTCGGACGGGTCGCCGCGGACCAGCTCAAGATCCTCCGGGGCGAACAACACCATGCGCAGCGCACCCATGACTTCGCGGGGGCGGCGGACCGGGGAGCGGTTGAGCCGTGCCCGGTTCGCCTTGCCGGGCACGATCTCCAGCTCGACGAGCAGCTCACGTCCATCGTGGACCACCGCGCATCGGATCACACCGCTGGCGGCGCCGGCCCGCACCAGCGGCGCATCGGTGGCCACCCGGTGACTGTCCAGTGTGGCCACGTAACCGAGTGCCTCGATCAGATTGGTCTTGCCGACGCCGTTCTGGCCGACCAGCACCGACACGCCCGGGTCGAGATCGACCGCAACCCGCTCGTACGAGCGGAAGTCGGCCAGCTCGACCCGGCGTACATGCATGTCAGCTGACGACGGCGTGCCCACCGAACTGCTGGCGCAGTGCGGCGACGGCCTTCATTGCGGGCGAGTCGGGCTGACGCGACTCGAACCGGGTGAACAGCGAGGCGGCGATCACGTGCAGCGGCACGGCCAGGCGAACCGCCTCGTCGACCGTCCAGCGGCCCTCGCCGGTGTCCTCGGCGTAGCCCTTGAGCTTGTTGAGCTCGGGGTCACCGTCGAGGGCCCGGTCGAAGAGGTCGAGCAGCCAGGACTTGACCACGCTGCCCTCGCGCCAGCTCTTGAACGCACCGGGAACGTTGTCCACGTACTCGGAGGCCTCGAGCAGCTCCCAGCCCTCGGCGAGCGCCTGCATCATGCCGTACTCGATGCCGTTGTGGACCATCTTGGCGTAGTGACCCGCACCGACCCCGCCGGCGTGCACGAAGCCGTACGGGCCGGCCGGCTTGAGCGCCTCGAAGATCGGCTTCGCCAGATCGACGTACTTGGTGTCGCCGCCGACCATCAGCGCGTACCCGTTCTGGCTGCCCCAGATCCCGCCGGAGACGCCGCAGTCGAGGTACCCGATGCCCTTGGCCGCGAGCCGCTCGGCGCGCGGCCCGTCGTCGGTGAACTTGGAGTTGCCGCCGTCGATGATCAGGTCGCCCTCGGAGAGCAGCTCGCTGAGCTCGTCGATGGTGTTCTCGGTGATCTCACCGGCGGGCACCATCGCCCACACGACCCGCGGAGCGTTCAACTTCTCGACAAGCTCGGCGAGCGAGCCGACGTCTCGTTTGTCCGGCTGGTGGTCGTAGCCCAAGACCTCATGACCGGCAGCGCGGATCCGTTCGCGCATGTTGCCGCCCATCCGGCCCAGACCGACAAGGCCAAGCTGCATGGTGTTCCCCCTAGGTATGCGTGTCTCTCACGTTCAGTATCAGCGCGTTACCCGGATCGGCATGATCAGATAGCGGTAACCGAGCACAATTTCGCCGTCTTCTCCGGCTGGGGAGATCACGGCGGGCTTGAACGCGTCCACGAACGAAAGCACCGCGGTGGGCGCCCCCAGGTTTTGCAGGCCGTCGATCAGGTACTGCGGGTTGAAACCGATGGTCAGCGGCTCACCGGAGAAGGTGGTCTCCATCGCCTCGCTGGCCCGTGCCTCTTCCGTCCCACCGGCCTCGACCACCAGACCGTCCGCACTGAAGCTCAGCAGCACCGGGGTGGTGCGCTCGGCCACCAGGGCGACCCGGCGGACCACCTCGACGAGCGCGGCGACCGAGACCCGGGCCTCGGCGTTGTGGCTGGCCGGGAAGAGCGACCGGACCGGCGGGTAGTTGGCGCCGTCGAGCAGTCGGCTGGTGGTCCGCCGGGTGCCGCCGGCGAAACCGATCATGCCCTCCCCGGCGTTGCCCTGCGCCAGGGCGAGCGTCACCGAGCCGCCGAGCGGGCCGAGTGTCTTGGCGGTGTCGTTCAGCGTCTTCGCCGGGACCAGCGCGTTCAGGCTGATCTCGGGGTCGTCCGGCTGCCACTGGAACTCGCGCATCGCCAGCCGGTAGCGGTCGGTGGCGAGCATCGCCATCGACGAGCCGTTCAGCTCCAGCCGGACGCCGGTCATCATCGGCAGCGTCTCGTCGCGCCCGGCGGCGATGGCCACCTGGGCGACGGCGGCGGCGAACCCGGCCGCGTCCACGGTGCCGGCGCTGGACGGCATCTCCGGCAGGGTCGGGTAGTCCTCCACCGGCATCGTCGGCAGCGTGAAGCGGGCGCTGCCGCAGACCAGCTCGAGGTGCGAGCCGACAGCGGCGATGTCGGCCGGCTTGGCGGGCAGCGCCTTGGTGATCTCGGCGAGCAGTCGGCCGGAGACCAGGGCGGCACCGTCGGCGTCGGCCTGCACCTCGACGCTCACCTGGCTGGAGACCTCGTAGTCGAACCCGGACACGTGCAGCCGGCCGTCGGTGACCCGCAGCATGACGCCGGCAAGAACCGGCACCGACGGCCGGCTGGGCAGGCTCTTCGCCGTCCATGCCACCGCGTCGGCGAGTGCGTCGCGCTCCACCCGGAACTTCATGCTGTCCTCCGCGTCGCTTTCTCTGTCTCCAGTCGTGGGACCCCCACGAACCATAGGGCGCGCAGCCAGGGGACGCCGCCCCGGCCCCGGTGCTGCGAAGTGAACCGGGAGGGCCCGCAGCGCGGAACCGGCTCATCCACACCTTTCCCAACGCCGAAGATTGCTTTTTGTTGTCTTAGAAAAAACTCTTAGTCGTCTTCATCGGTGCTGTGCAAACTGTGGAGAACTCGAGTTTTCCCAGGTCAAACGGTTATCCACCGGTGGGTCACAGGTGGATAACCAGGGTACGAACAGGGGTCTGCGTCCACAGCCGCCGCGGCGACGACGGGTTGTCCACCGTTGTCCACCGGCTATCCACCGGTTATCCACCGGGTTTGTCCCCCGGCCTGTGGGTAACGCCGGGACGCATCCGGGTCGTCGTCCCCAGAACCTTCAACAGGTAATCCACACGTTTCCCCAGGCGGTGGACAGGGATGTCACCCTGCGTGATTGTCCACATCGATTTCCCCAGGGTCTGTCCACATCTGTGGGGAACGGGCCGACAAGTTATCCACCATTGGGGATAAAGGCCTGTGTACGCCTGTGAATTAGTGTGGATAACGTTGGCACGAAACGGTCCCGCTCCGATGTTGACAAGACGTTCCCGAGGTGGATGAGGAAGAACGGCACGCGAATCGGTCAGCGAGGGACCGCTGTGGATAACCGGGGGATAACCAGGGGATAACTCAGTTTTGCCTGTGCAAAACCGCATTCCGGCCTGGGGATACGAATGGCCTAAAGTGCTTTTGACCAGGAAGAACGTGCAGGATCTTGACCCGGCAGCTCCGCCCGGCGGCGGATCGCGGGCGTGCGTGGCTACGGCCTCACCCGTCCGAGGCCGCCCAGCCGCCGTTGGTGCGGTTGTGGACAGCACGACGCGTACCGGCCGGGTCTGCTGTTAAGAGAGGTCTGGCTTCGCTAAGCCCGCCGGTCTCGGCTCGGCGGCTTGGTGCGACTGAGGGTGTGGACTGGCGCCGATCGGGGACCAGTTCAGGTGTTCTGCTTGATCCGGTTGGTCAGCTCGGCGATCTGGTTGTAGAGCGAGCGGCGTTCTGCCATGTGCTGGCGGATCTTGCGGTCAGCGTGCATGACCGTGGTGTGGTCGCGACCGCCGAATGCCTGACCGATGCGCGGAAGCGAGAGATCGGTGAGTTCGCGGCAGAGGTACATCGCGACCTGTCGGGCGTTGACCAGCACCCGACTGCGGGAATGGCCGCGCAGATCCTCGAGGCTCACGCCGAAGTAGTCGGCGGTGGAGACCATGATCTGGTCCGCGGTGATCTCCGGGCCGGCGCCGTCCGGCATGAAGTCGCGCAGGACCTCCTCGGCAAGCGAGAGCTGCACGGTCGACCGGGTGAGGCTGGCGAACGCTGTCACCCGAATGAGGGCGCCCTCCAGCTCGCGGATCGAGCTGGACACCCGCGAGGCGATGAACTCGAGCACGTCGTCGGGTGCGGCCATCCGCTCCTGCGCGGCCTTCTTCTGCAGGATCGCGATCCGGGTCTCGAGGTCGGGCGGCTGGATGTCGGCGAGCAGGCCCCACTCGAAACGGGTGCGCATCCGGTCCTCGAGGGTGGCCAGCTGGCGCGGCGAGCGGTCCGAGCTGATCACGATCTGCTTGTTGGCGTTGTGCAGCGTATTGAAGGTGTGGAAGAACTCCTCCTGGGTGCGCTCGCGGTTCTCCAGGAACTGGATGTCGTCGATAAGCAGGATGTCGACGTCGCGGTAGCGCCGCTGGAACGCCTGGGTCTTGTCGTCGCGCAGGCTGTTGATGAAGTCGTTGGTGAACTCTTCGGTCGAGACGTAACGCACGCTGCGCGCGTGCCCGAGCGTCGTGGCGTAATGCCCGATCGCGTGCAGCAGGTGGGTCTTGCCCAGACCGGAGCTGCCGTAGATGAACAGCGGGTTGTACGCCTTCGCGGGCGACTCGGCGACGGCGACCGCGGCGGCGTGCGCGAAGCGGTTGGACGAGCCGATGACGAACGTCTCGAACATGTACTTCGGGTTGAGCCGGTTGCCGTCGTTGGTGCCGCGCGGGTTGCTGGCCGGCCGGATGTCCATCGGCGCGCGACCGGGCCCGTTGTCACCGCCGCCACCGCCGCCACGCATCGGGATCGGGTCGTCGTGCCGTTCGATGCCGCCCGGCGCGGATCGCTCGTCCGGGCGGCGCTGATTGTCGCGGAACTGCGCGGCGTCGGAGGCCATCCGGTGCGCGGCGGCGTCGTTCGGCGACTGCGGTGAACTCTCCGCAGGGCGCGCGGCCGGCGCAGTGGTGCGACCCATCGGCTGCTGATACTGATGGGTCTGCGCGTACTGCTGAGGCTCGTATTGCGGCGGCTCATACTGCGCCGGCGGACCGGCCGGCGACCGCGGCACCGGGTCGCCGAACAGCGCTTCCTGCCCGCCGCGGGCGGCGGGCACACCCCGGGGGTAGCCAGTCGAGCTGGCCGGCCGCTGCGCGGAGCCCGGGTACGAGTCGTAGGCCGGCGTCTCGGACTGCCGGGGCGGATCGGCGTAATGCCGGGGCTGGGGCTCGGCCTGGTCGTCCGACGCCGACTCGACCGGGGTGCCGTAGACCTTGCCAGGCAGACCGGTGCCGTCCTCCGGGGGCTTGACGGTGACCGCGACCTGGATCGGCCGGTTAAGCCGGCGGCTCAGCGCCTCGGTGATGGCCGGGCGCAGGCGCGACTCGATGACGTCCCGGGTGAAGGCGTCCGGGACGGCTAGTAGGGCGGTGTCCTCCACGATGGCGCGCAACTGGGTCAGCTGCAGATAAGCGCGCTGCTGACGCGACGAGATCTCGTCGGCCAGTTCGTCCAGCGTCGCTTTCCACACACCACCTAGGTCGACCTGATCGGCCACCGCCGCGCCACCCCCATCGCCACCGACCCCCGGTGGACCTTGTCCGGCTTACCGCCCTGCTCCGTCGTCGCCCGTTCAGGCACCCGACGGCTCCCCCCAACCCAGCACATCTAACGTGCGGAACACGCTTGGCGCCACCGACTGTCCACAGGTTATCCACAACCTGTGCACGCGCCGGCGGTCGCTACCCGGCCGGATGGTCGGCAGACTTCCCGGAGCCTGAACGGCGCGGTTCAACAGGCTCACCGTGGCGAACGATTGACCTGCTTGTCTGGTTTTGCCCGATTGTCGTGGTATGCCAGTAGCGCTGATGACCAGCAAGCGGGCACGCTAACAGCGACGCTGCTCCGGCATCAACTCTCGAACGGGCAGGCAAGCGCCCGGGAGCAGGAAAAGCTTCACAAGGCGCATAGACAGACTCGACGCCCGAGACGGTGCTCACCGGCACGGCGCGTCCACCGGGATGTGGTTGACCCGTGCTGGGGCCCTGCGTAGGGTCGTGCGGTTGCTCCGCCGCGTTCTGCTAAAGTGGCGTCTTGCAGCTTTGATGCCCCCTGGACGTTGTACGAAGACGGAGTTTTTGACGTGAGCAAGCGCACCTTCCAGCCGAACAACCGCCGGCGCGCCAAGACCCACGGCTTCCGGCTGCGCATGCGCACCCGTGCCGGGCGCGCCATCCTTTCTTCCCGCCGCACCAAGGGCCGCGGCAAGCTGTCGGCCTGAGCCGACACCTGTCGGTCCCGGATGTCCAGGTAATCGTGCTCGCCGCGGCGCAGCGACTGCGGCGTGGCACGGAGTTCGCCGCGGCGATTCGCGGCGGTCGCCGGGCGGGCCGCGGCACGGTCGTCGTCCATCTGCTTCTCGAGGAGCCGGTGCAAGCCTCCACGGCGCGCGCCGGCTTCGTCGTGTCCAAGGCTGTCGGCAACGCGGTGGTCCGTAACAAGGTCCGCCGGCGCCTGCGCCACCTGGCCCGGCCGCTGCTCGGCGGCCTGCCGGACGGCGCGGTCCTGGTGATCCGGGCGCTGCCCGCGGCGGCGGCGGCGAACTCCGCGATCCTCGGCGGCGACCTGATCGCGGCCCTCGCCGCGGCCCGAAAGCCGCGGCGGCCGCGATGAGCATCGTTGCCCGAGTGCTGAGCGCGATGGTCGTCGCGTACCGTCGTTATGTGAGTCCGGCGCTGCCGGCCCGCTGCCGGTTCTATCCCTCGTGCAGCGCTTACGCCCTGGATGCGTTGGCGAAGCACGGCGCGGTGCGCGGAACCGGTCTGGCGGTCTGGCGGCTCCTGCGCTGTCACCCCTTCCACCCTGGCGGGTACGACCCGGTGCCCGACCCGATCCGTCACCGTCCTGCCGATGTGACTGGAGCTTGAATTGAGCCTCGACTGGATCTACTTCGCCATCTCGTGGATCCTTCTGCGCTGGCACTCCCTGTGGGACTTCATCGGAATCCCCGACGGCCGCGTCCTGGGTACCAACTGGTCCTGGGTGCTCGCCATCGTGTTCCTGGTGGTGACCGTCCGGGTCATCCTGTTCCCGGTCTTCGTCAAGCAGATCAAGAGCCAGCGGGCCATGCAGGCGCTGCAGCCCAAGGTCAAGGAGCTGCAGAACAAGCACAAGGGTGACCGCGAGACGCTCCAGAAAGAAATGATGGAGCTCTACAAGACCGAGAAGGCCAATCCGCTGATGGGCTGCCTTCCGATGTTCTTGCAGATCCCGGTCTTCCTCGGCCTGTTCCACGTGCTGCGCCGGCTCGGCCCGCAGAACCAGCTGACGTCCTTGTACGGCTGGACCGACTCACTGTTCAAGAGCGCTTCGGACGCGCACCTCTTCACCGCTCCGATCTCCGCGCAGTTCGGCTCCTCTGCCAAGGACCTGGCGGCCATGCAGGCCGACGGGACGATGGTGAAGATCATCGCGGGCATCCTCGTTCTGATCATGATGGGGACGACGTACGCGACCAGCCGCCAGATGATCCTGAAGACCGGCTGGGCCGAGGACCCGCAGCAGAAGATGATCCAGCGCCTGATGCTCTACGGCATCCCGGCGTCGCTGCTCATCTCCGGTTCGCTGTTCCCGATCGGTGTGATCATCTACTGGGTCACGAACAACCTGTTCACCCTCGCCCAGCAGCAGTGGGTGCTGCGGAAGTTCCCGCCGCCGCCGATGGCCGGCAAGACCACCACGCCGGCCCGCCCGTCGGGTCCGCCCGCGAAGAAGCCGGCCGCCGGTCGCAAGCCGGTCAGCCCGGTGCAGCCGGGTCGCACCGGTGGCCTCTTCAGCCGCAAGACTCCGGAGCCCGAACCGCAGAGCCCCGTCGTGGACACCAAGGCGCTTGGCCCCAAGCCGGGCGCCAAACCGGTGAATCCCAAGAAGGGCGCCCGCCCGGCGAGCAAACCCAAGGGATGATCGCGGCTCGGGCGCCGTTCGGCGGCCGAGCGCTCCCCTTGCCGAAACCTGCCGCAGCCCGGCACTGAGCACCACGCCGGCGCGGGGAACAGCGGACCGAGCAGGTCCGGCCCGAGAGTACGGAGATGAGACCGTGACCGACACCAGCACGCCCGAATCGTCGGTATCCCCCGAGGCTGTCCCGTCGACCGAGGCGGACGCCCCGGCCGAGGCCGCCGAGGAGACCAAAAAGTCGGAGACAGTCACTTCGGACAGTGACCTGTTCCGCCAGAGCGAGATCGCCGCCGACTACATCGAGGGTCTGCTGGACATCCTCGACTACGACGGCGACATCGACGAGCTCGTCTCGGCGGGACGGCCGATGGTCGAGGTGGTCGGCGGCCGGCTGCAGCCGCTTGTCGGCCAGCGCGGCGCCACGCTGGAGGCGCTCCAGGAGCTCACCCGCCTGGCAATCTTCCGGGCCACCGGCTCCCCGAGCCGCCTGCTGCTCGACATCGGCGGTCACCGCGCGGCGCGCCGCAAGGAGCTTGCCGCGGTCGCCCGCAACGCGGTGGAAAAGGTGAAGGAGCACGGCGAACCGGTGCGGCTCGAGCCGATGTCGGCCTTCGAGCGCAAGTGCGTGCACGACGTCGTCAACGCGATCAGCGGTGTGCAGAGCGAGTCCGAAGGCGTGGAGCCCGCCCGCCGCATCGTGGTGCGTGTGGCTGACTGATGACCGACAACCCACGCTCCGGCGCGGGTGACCGCGGCCCGGGCGAGTCGTCGCCCGGGCCGTCGTCGTTCCGCCCGCGCCGTCCCGCTGCGTTCCCGGGCCGCCCGGTCGCCTTCCCGGGCCGCCCGGCCAAGAGGCGCGCCTCGCCCGGGCCGGTTCCCCCTGACCCGGAGCCGGGTTCGCCCGCTTCGCGCTCGACCGGGCCCGTTGCTCCCGGGCCGGTTTTTCCCGTGCCGGGTTCGCCTGCTTCGGATTCGGGCGGGTTGGTTTCTTCCGGGCCGGTTTTTCCCGTGCCGGGTTCGGCCGCTTCGGGTTCGGGCGGGTCGGTCTCTTCCGGGCCGGTTCCTGGTGCGTCGGGTTCGTCCGCCTCCGGGTCTCCAGCCTCCGGTCTACCCGCTACGGGTTCGCCCGCCACCGGCTCCCCTGAATCGGGTTCGCCCGCCACCGGCTCCCCTGATTCGGCTTTCGCTGATCCGGCCCCGGAGCCGGCGGTCCCGCGTCCCGGCATGCTTTCCGGCGCAACGGGTGGGTCTTGCCCTGCTGCGGACAGCGCTCACGGAAATGCTGCGACCTCGATCGGGCTGCCGTCTGCGTCTCCGCACGCGAACAGTGCTGAGTCGGCTGGCGTTCACGGTGGCGGTGAACTACCCGCCGATTTGCAGGAAGTTGCCGGGACGGTCTTCGGCGAGCGGCTCGAGCTGGCGAGGTCATTCGCCCGCTTGCTAGTCACTGACGGGGTGGTCCGGGGGCTCATCGGCCCGCGTGAAGCGCCGCGAATCTGGGAACGGCACCTAATTAATTGTGCAGTTATGGCCCCGATGATCCCTATCGGAGCTTTGGTAGCCGATGTGGGCTCCGGTGCGGGTTTGCCCGGTATCGTGCTTGCAGTAGCCCGGCCAGATCTCACCATCATGCTGGTCGAGCCGCTGGCACGACGAACCGCGTTCCTGTCGGAAGCGGTGACCGCTCTCGGCCTCGAGGCGACCGTAACGGTCGTCCGCGGCCGCGCCGAGGACGTTGTCGACGGACCCCCCGCCGGCGCCGACGTCGTCACCGCGCGTGCGGTCGCCCCACTCGACCGGCTCGCCGGCTGGTGCCTCCCGCTGGCCCGCATCGGCGGCCGGCTGCTGGCGCTCAAGGGCGCCTCAGCCGCCGACGAAGTAGCGGACCACCGGGCGGCTATCAACCGGCTCGGCGGCGCCGACCCGGTCCTCCGGCTGTGTGGGGAGGGCCTGATCGACCCGCCCACGACGGTCGTAGAGATCGTCAAGGAACGTGACGTCGTGCCGCCAGGACCGAAGCCGCCCACCCGGGCGGCCGGCAAAGGGCGTGGCACGGGTGGCCGTGGCTCTGGGCGAGGTAGATCGCGGAGGGGATAGATGTCCAAGCGGGGCGCACGTAAGCGAAATGCGAAACAGAAGCGTCTCGACCAGATGTCTCCGCCGCCCCCCTCACCGCGCGATGCGGCTTCGCACGATCAGGCAGCGCCCCCAGATCGCTCCGGCGCCACCACGACCCGCGCAGTCGGCACGCCGCCAAGTCGTGCAGGGCTTTCGCCAACGACTCGCGTAGGCGAGACCCCGGCAACTCGCGTAGGCGGCTCGCCGGCAACTCGTGCAGGGGTCTCGCCAACGACTCGCGGAGCGGTCTCCCCAACGATTCACGTGGGCGGCACCGCGGCAACTCGCGTAGGGGCCTCGCCAACGACTCGCGTAGGGGGCCCGCCGGCAACTGGCGCGGAGGGCCCGCCGGCAATCCGTGTGGAGGGCCCGCCGCCAACTCCCGTGCAGGGCGTAGCGGCAACCCATGCGGATGGGGTGGCGCCAACGGGTGGGATTTCATCGATGGCGGTCTCGGGTCGCGTAGATGCACATCCACCAGCAGGAACGAAATCCGATCAGCCGGCCCCGCTGATCCGGTCGATCACGTTCCGAGCTGCGGCTGACGTATCGGGGGCGACGTCATTCGCGATGCAGCCCTCCGTGGTTCGCCGAGCGACTTCGGCTGCGGCGGACGCCGTTTCAGACGACGCTGAGCGGCTGCCCACCACAGGATCGAGCCACGATCGTCACTCATTGGATGAGCCGTTGTTTGTGAGCCGTGGCACATCTGACTCCGCACACCCTTTCGGGGACGGCTCATTGGCGGGGATTCCGTCCACGGTGTCGGTGCGGTTGGAGGGAGCCTCCCGGCGTACGGAAAACGGTTTTGGGGTTGAGAAGTCGGCGGAAGTGGTTGGCGACGCCGTAGCAGCTGATGTCTATGGGAGCGAAGATCGCTTTAGCGAGGAATGCGACGTCCCCGTGGCAGGTCCGTCCTTGCGGCTAGTCCCCGGGGCGATGGTGTTTGCGGAGGCGATGAGGGAGGACCCGGACGCGTTGTCCACGCCCCATCAGGCGGACGGCCGTGGCGACCTCAGCGCGTCAGCCGTAGGCTGGCCGGGCGTCGATAGTGCGTGCCGGCCGTCCGATGCCGAATGGCAAGTGTCGCCGAGCGACCCGTTCCTCAATAACAGGGATAAAACGGTGCATGAGTACGGTGTTTCACGTGAAACCGAGTCGTCTCTGGGTCCAGACCGGCCGTCGGGATCGGGGGCCGGCGGGTCTGGGGGCGTAACCAGCACCGGTGACCAAGGCGTCCCGACGCCTCGCGCAGGTGGCGAGGCTCGACCGCAGGCGTCAACCGGGCAGGTGTACGGCTCTCCGGCCCCGCCCGGACCAGACGAGCCGCGCCGGCCCGCGCCTTCGCCCCGATCGGCGCCACCGGCAGTGGCGTCAGCGCCCGTTCCGGTGTCGACGCCGCCTGCCGGGATTGCACCAGTTTCGTCCCCGCCGGTGTCCGCAGTCCCGGTTTCGGC
>DASWMR010000015.1:0-4232 GCA_036399635.1 Actinoplanes sp.
CGTGTCGACAAGGCGCTCGCCGCGTTCCTCGGCGCGCAGCGTGCCCGCCTCGCGGAGATCGACCCGGCCCTGGCCGACGTGTCGGTCGCGCTCAAGGAGTTCGTGCTCGGCGGCGGCAAGAGGCTACGGCCCGCGTTCGCGTACTGGGGGTACCGCGGCGCCGGCGGGGCCGACTCGGACGAGGTCGTGGCCGCCGTGTCGGCGCTGGAGCTCGTGCAGGCCAGCGCGCTGATCCACGACGACCTGATGGACCGGTCGGACACCCGGCGCGGCGTCCAGGCGGTGCACCGGCGGTTCGAGCGGCGGCACACCGAGGCCGGCTGGCGGGGCGGTGCCGCGGCGTTCGGCGACAGCGCCGCGGTGCTCCTCGGCGACCTGGCCCTGGTCTGGTCGGACGAGTTGCTGCACTCCTCCGGGGTATCTCCGGCCGAGCTGGCCCGGGCCCGGCCGGTCTTCGACGGGATGCGCACCGAGGTGACCGTGGGCCAGTACCTGGACGTGCTCACCCAGGCGACCGGCGACACGTCGCTGGAGCGGGCCGGCAAGGTGGCCCGCTACAAGTCGGCGAAGTACACCGTCGAACGCCCGCTGCTGCTCGGTGCGGCGCTGGCCGGGGCGGGTCCGGAGCTCACCGCCGCGTACTCGGGCTTCGGTCTTCCGCTGGGTGAGGCGTTCCAGATGCGCGACGACGTGCTCGGGGTCTTCGGCGACCCGGCGCAGACCGGCAAACCGGCCGGCGACGACCTACGCGAGGGCAAGCGCACCTATCTGGTGGCGGCCGCGTTCGCCGCGCTCGACGACCGGGCCGGTGCCGAGCTGGACGCCGGGCTGGGCGATCAGGGGCTGGACGACGACGGGGTGAAGCGGCTGCGCACGCTCATCCGGGACAGCGGTGCACTCACGGCCACCGAGCAGCGGATCGACGACCTGATGGCGTACGCCCTCGGCGCCCTCGCCGCCGCGGAGATCGAAGATGAGGCCCGCGCCGTGCTGCACCGGCTGGCCGACGCGGCGACGCGGCGTCTCACCTGAGAAAACGCCGCAGCAGCGGGCTTCCCTCGCCGGCCGCCGGCTCTCGCTGCACCCCGCGCCGGCCCCACCAGACCCAGGTGGAGAGCGTCAGCAGCACCAGCGCGAAGCCGAAGAACAGGTCCTCGACCGGCGCGAAGACGAGCCGCAGGCCGAGGATCGCCTCGGGCGCATAGAGCACGATCCCGCGGCCGGTGAGGATGCCGTTGGAGATCAGTTGAAAGGTGATGATGATCGGGTAGGTCGCCCAGAAGACCAACCGGGTCACCAGCCGGGTGCGCAGCACGAACAGGTCGATGCCGACGGCGGCGGCCACGCCGAGCAGGGCGGCGACGGTGTACGTCACTCGTCGCCGGCCGGTCGACCAAGGACGGCCCGGACCGCCTCGAAGCCGAGGATCGCGCAGACCGGGACGACCATGAAGAACAGCACCTCGTCCAGCGGCAGTCCACCGGGGAGCAGCACCCCGGTGATCTGCGCCGGATCGAACGTCCAGTGCCCGGCCGCGATCGCACCCAGATCCCAGAGCACGAAGACCGCCGCCACCGGCAGCACGGTCAGCACCAGCCGACGCCACCGGCGGAGCACGTTGACCCGCAACACCGGCTCCAGCCAGAGCGCCGCGGCCAGGCAGCCGACCAGCACCGACAGGTAGGCCAGGTGGCGCATCCGCGGTCAGAAGCCGACGGCCTGTGCACGCCGCTTGACCTCGCGGGCCAGGTCGCCGCCGAGGGCCGCCGCCGCGGTGCCGCCGAGCGATTTGTCCGGTTCGTACAGCCACCGGACGGCCTCTTCGTCGTTATACCCGGCGTCGCGCAGCAAGGTGAGAATGCCGGGAAGGTGCTTCAGAACGGTGTGGTTGGCCACCAGTTCCGCGGGGACCACGCGGACGTTGTCGCGGCGGACCGCGAGCAGCTCCCCGTCGCGGATCATCTGGTGCACCTTGCTGATCGACACATCGAGCTTCTCGGCTACGTCCGGCAGGTTGGTCCACACGGCCGGGCCGGCGGTTACAGATTCGCTCACCCCTACAGCGTGCCAGACCAGCGGAGAGGGACACCCATGAGCCTGCTGCGGAGAAGCCGCGCCGAGCTGGCCGGCGCCTGGCGGTCACTGCGCTACGACATGGGCCGGCGGCCGGTGGAACCGACGCCCGGCGGCCCGGACATGACCTCGACCGGGATGAGCACGTTCGGCGGGGCCGAGCTCACCGGTGACACCGGAACGGGTGCGCACGGGCCGTCCCGGCCACCCAGGACGGTCGGCGTCGCGGTGCCCAGGTGGATGGTGGCGGTCACCGCCCTCGGCGCGCTCACCGCGACAGGTGCGGCGGCCGCGTACGTGGGGGTGGTGCACGGCATGGGATCGCTGCTCCCGGCCGGCCCGGCCGTCGCGGAGGCGCTGCCAGCGCCGGCGGTGGCGACCACGGAGGCCCGGCGCGGACAGGGATCGGCACCGCGGACGCCGCGAGGCCCGGCCTCCACGACCGGCGCGGCCGCTCCGGGGCAGACGACACCGACCCTTCCGCTGCCGGCCACGACCCACCCGCGTACGACCGCCCAGGTCTTGCCGGCCACTTCGATGAGTCCCGATCTCCGCCTCGACAGCCCGCCGGTACCCACCCCGACCGCGCCGGACTCGGTGCCGTCGCCGACCCCGCCGCCGAGCCCGTCCGCCAGTCCGTCGCGTTCGGCGGGCTCATCCGGCCCGACCCACCGACCCTCGCCCGGCCCGTCCCGCCCGTCCGCCGGCGGGCCCGGACGGTGGCCGGGAAGCTGGCCCGGCAGCTGGCCGGTCGATTGGCCGGGCGGCACCGCCGCGCCGCCGACCGGGCCGTCCGCCACACCGGGCGAGAAGGGCCGACCGAGCGGCAGGTCACATTTTCGCTGGCGGCTGCGACTAGACCACTAAATCTGCCTTTGTCGGGCCGGAAACCGTGGCACGTCACCAATTGGGTACCCGTTTGGGAGCCAGCTGTGACATCCTGGTCTGCCCCCGCGCGAAAGACACATACACTTCACGCCGATGGACACCACAGTCGCCGACACGTTGATCGGCACCACGATTGACGGCCGCTACCGGATTACCGGTCGGGTGGCCCGTGGTGGCATGGCAACCGTCTACACGGCCACCGACGAACGGCTCGAACGCACCGTCGCACTGAAGATCATCCACCCGTCGCAGGCCACCAATGTCCACTTCGTCGACCGGTTCACCGACGAGGCCAAGACGATCGCGCGGCTCACCCATCCCAACGTCGTGGCCGTCTACGACCAGGGCCGCCACCTCGGCCTGCCCTATCTGGTGATGGAGTTCGTGCAGGGCCGCACCCTGCGTGACGTGTTGACCCAGCGGCGACGGCTCACCCCGGTCGAGGCCTGCGCGATCGGTGAGCAGATGCTCGCCGCGATCGCCGCCGCGCACCGCGCGGGCCTGGTGCACCGCGACGTGAAGCCGGAGAACGTGTTGGTCGCCGAGGCGCCCAGCGGCGGCACGGCCAACCTGGTCGACGCGGTGGTGAAGGTCGCCGACTTCGGCCTGGCCCGCGCCGTCGAGGCCAGCTCGGTCGACGACTCCGGCCAGCTGATGGCCACAGTGGCGTACGTCGCTCCGGAACTCGTCACCGACGGGCAGGCGGACGCGCGCACCGACGTCTATTCGGCCGGCATCGTGCTCTTCGAGATGCTCACCGGCCGGGTGCCGTTCGACGGCGACGACCCGGTGCAGGTCGCCTGGCAGCACGTCGACAACGACGTGCCCGCCCCGTCCAGCGTGGTGCCGGGCTCACCGGCCGCGCTCGACGACCTGGTGCTGCGGGCCACCCGCCGCGACCCGGGCGCCCGGCCCACCGACGCCGGTGCGCTGCTGGCCGAGGTGCAGACGGTCCGCGAGGAGCTCGGTGCGCAGAACGTGGAGACCGCGCTGCTGCGCCAGGTGCCTCCGCCGCAGACGCGACCCCTGCCCGCCGACGCGACCGCCGTGGTTCCGACCGTCACCGACCGGCCGCCCTGGGCGCGGCTGCCCGAACAGGCCGGTCGCGGTCCGCAGGCGTACGGGCGGGGCGCCACCCGCACCGCGGCACAGAGTGTGCTGGCCGACCGACGGCGGCTGCTGCTGGCCGCGGCCGTCGCAGTCATGGTGCTGGTGGTCATCGGGAGCACCTGGTGGGTCACCCTGGGCCGGTACACGGAGGCCCCCCCGAT
>DASWMR010000016.1:0-4941 GCA_036399635.1 Actinoplanes sp.
CACCAGAAGAGCCCGAGCCCGGCCACCGCCAGCAGCGTCGCCAGGCTCAGCACGATCCAGGTGGACGGCACCGCCGCGACGAAGACGAAGCCGGTCGCCAGGGTCGCGGTGATCGCGCCGAGGGTGCCGATGCTGGACAGCCGCCCGACCACCGCACCGGTCCGGCTCAGGTCGCTGAGCTGCAGTTTCACCACCATCGGGGTGATCGTCGAGAGAAGGAACGCGGGCAGGAACACGGCGAGTGCGGCCAGCAGCAGCACCGCCGGCGCCGCCCCGCCGCGCAGGAACTCACCGCCGTAGCGCACCAGCGGCAGGGTGATGGCGGTCCCGATCGCGGCCAGCAGCAGGGCGGGGGCGAGCAGCACCCGGGGATCGAACTGGTCGGCGAGGCGGCCGCCCAGCCATGTGCCGTACGCGATGGCGGCCAGCGAGATGCCGATGACCGAGCTGCTCACCTGCAGGGTCACGCCGACGTACGGACCGACCAGGCGGAGCGCGACGATCTCCAGGACCAGGACGGCGCCGCTGGCACCGAAGACCAGGGCGGTCGCGAGGCCGGACGGGAGAGCCCGGCGCGTATTGTCCATCGCCGCGATGCTACCGGCGTGGTCCCGCCCGCAGACGGACAGGCTCAGATCATCGACAGGTGCACATGATTGGTGTGCACTGCGGACGGTCCGCCGGTCGCGCTGTACGCCTTCCAGCCGGTGCCCGGCATCCAGATCTCCCGATACCAGATCACGTACAGCACGCCGAGCCGATCGGCGTTCTTGATGAAGTAGGCCGCGAGCCGGTCACCGTACGCCTTCTCGCTGCCGGTTGCCGCGGCGTCCTTATAGGTCGTCGCGTTCGACGAGAAGTCGCAGGCCCGGCCCTTGGGATGCTCGCCGGACGAGCGCTCACTCCAGCACACCGTGTACTTGGTGAACGAGTCGGCGCGCGCCTCCTGGTAGGCGTGCAGCGTGCGCGGCGTGAGGCAACCGCCGCTGGTCGGGTCGTCGATGGTGCACGACTCCGAGGGCCAGGAACCGTCCGAGTTGCGCGGCGCGGGCGCGGCCAGCGCCGAGTTCGCCGAGACGAAGCCGCCCGAGGCGCCACCGCCGCCGACGCTGCCGAGGGCGAGCTCAGCTTCCTTCTTCTTCTTGGTGAGAGCGACGACCTGTTTCTGCTGCTCGGCGATTTCCTTGTCGACGCCGGCCTTGGCCTGCTTGGCCCGGCTCAGGTCGGCGCGGTACTGGCTCAGCACCTGGCCGTCGAGCTGGGCCAGTTGGTCGAGCCGCTCGACCCGCTCCAGGAAGATGTCCGGCGAGCGGCTGTCCAGCAGCATCGACATGGTGCTCGGGCGGCCCAGCCGGTAGCTGCGGCTGGCGATCGCGGCGACCTGGGTCTCGAGCGTCTTGGCCGAGGTCTGCGCCTGAGCGAGGGTGGCCTGGAGCTGGGTCTGCCGCTTCTTCGACGCCTTCAGTTTCTGGATCGCCGCGACCTGGCCCTTGGCGGCGGACTCCAGGGCGTCGCGCAGCGTCTTGCTGCCGTCCTCCGGGTCGCTGGGCGCGGCGAAGGCCGGCGCACCCACCACGAGCACAGAGACGGCGACGAACAGCGCGAGCACAGCGCGCAGCCGCCGCAGGAATACCGCCGCCACGGATACCTCCCTTGAGTAAGCGCGGCAGACTTTACCGCGCTGCACAAGGGTCTGCCGACCGCTCACGTCGCCGAATAACCACCATCGACGAAGAGTGTCTGGCCGGTCACGGCGACGGCAGCACTACTGGCCAGAAAGACGGCACATGCCCCGAAATCCTCGGGTATGCCGTTTCTACCGATCATGGTCCGTGCGGCGTGCCGGGCCGCGACGGCGGGATCGGCGAACGTCTGCTCGGTCAGCGGCGTGTGGACCACTCCGGGGGCGATCGCGTTGCAGCAGACGCCGCGAGGCGACCAGGCCTCGGCCTGGGACCGGGTGAGGGCCACCAACCCGGCCTTTGCCGCACCGTAGGCGCCGCTGTTCCCGTACGCCCGGAAGGCCTGCTGCGAGACCACATTGATGACCCGGCCCCAGCCGCGCTCGGCCATCCGCGGCCCGAACGCCTGGCCGAGCAGGAACGGCGCGGTCAGGTTGGCCGCCATGGTCACATCCCAGTCGTCGGTGGTGAGCTCGTCCAGCGGCGGGCGCCGATTCACGGCAGCCGAGTTCACGAGCACGTCCGGATCCCCGTACCCGGCCCTGATCCTGCTGATCGCCGCCGCGACGGCCGCCCGGTCCGCGAGGTCCGCCGAGATCGCGTGCCCGGCCGCCCCGAAATCGCGCAGCTCAGCCACCACCTCGGCCATCGGCTCGGCACGCCGGGCCACCAGCAGCACGCGGGCACCGGCCCGGCCGAGCGCAAGCGCCATCGCCCGCCCGATGCCGGAACTGCCGCCGGTCACCAACGCGGTGCGGCCGGAAAGACCGAAAACCTCGTCCAGGTACGCCACCACGCGCGCTCCGTTCAGAGAATGGACGGATCCGGGAAGAGCGTGTCCCGCACCGTGTCCCAGATGTCGTCGTTCGCCGCGACCAGCAGCCCGTGCTCGCTGTTCGCCGGGTGATAGGCGCTGCCGTCCAGATGGCGGACCGCGCCGCCGGCCTCGCGCACGATCAGCGAGCCCGGCACGTGGTCCCACGGCAGCACCCGCCAGAAGAGCGCGAACTGCTGCTCGTCGAGGGCGACCGCCGGGTATTCGTAGCCCGCGCAGTGCCGCCCGTGGGTCACCCCGGCCAGCGCCGGCGTGTTCTCGTCCGCGACTGACCGCAGGTGCGGCGGAAGGTACTGCCGGGCGACGACCCCGCGCAGCGCGGCGGCTCCCGGATCATCGGTCCGGGTCTTGACCCGTAGGCCGTCGCGGTAGGCGCCCGAGCCGGCCTCGGCGACCGTGAGATGGTCGCCCACCGGGTCGAGGATCCAGCCCGCGACCGGCTCGCCATCGCGGATCAGCGCGACCATGACCGCGAACGGGGTCTTGCCGGCGGCGAAGTTGTTGGTGCCGTCGACCGGGTCGACGATCCAGACCGCGCCCCGGTCGCGCACCCGGTCGAGCACCCGCGGGTCGGCGGCGACCGCCTCCTCGCCAACCACCACGGAGCCCGGCAGCAGCGCGGTCAGCCCGCGGGTCAGCGCCTGCTCCGACTCCTGGTCCGCGACCGTGACCAGGTCGCCCGGTGTCTTCTCGGTGATCTCATCGCTGCTCAAATGCCGGAACCGCGGGAGCACGATCGTCGCCGCGACCTCCCGGATGAGATCGGCGACCTGGTCAAGCACGCGGCGGCAGCTTCACGACGCTGACGAAGAACTCGTCGATCTGCTTGATCACGGTGATGAAGCGCTCGAAATCGACGGGCTTCGTCACGTACGCGTTGGCGTGCAACTGGTAGCTGCGCAAGATGTCCTCGTCGGCGGCGGACGTGGTGAGCACGACGACCGGGATGCGGCCCAGCTGTACGTCCTTTTTGATCTCCTCGAGCACCTCGCGACCGTCCCGCCGAGGCAGGTTCAGGTCGAGCAGAATGAGGTCGGGGCGCACCGCGTCCGCGTATTTCCCCTCGCGGCGCAAGTAGGCCAGCGCCTCGGCGCCGTCCTGCACCACGGTGAGCCGGTTGCGGACCTTGTGCTCCTCGAACGCCTCCTGCGTCATCAGCACGTCGCCCGGGTCGTCCTCGACGAGCAACACCTCGATCGGCGTGCCGTCGGCCCGCACCGCCCCAGTCATGCCGTGCCCTCTTTCGTCGTTGCATCTTGCTGCGTTGCCTCTTCCGGCTGGGCCGGCGCCTCGGGTGCCGGCTCAGGAGCTCCCGGAACCACCGGAAGAGTGAAGTTGATCGACGCACCTTCCTCGACCTCGAGGTCGAGCCAGATTCGCCCGCCATGATATTCGACGATCTTCTTGACGATCGCCAGTCCGATCCCGGTTCCTTCGTAGGCGTCCCGGGCGTGCAGCCGCTGGAAGATCACGAAGACCTTGTCGGCGAACTCGGTCTCGATGCCGATCCCGTTGTCCCGCACGGTGATCCGCCAGTCGCCGCCGTCCCGCTCCGCGCTGATCCGGATCACCGGCGGCACGTCCGGCCGGCTGAACTTCAGCGAGTTGCCGATCAGGTTGACGAAGAGCGTGGTGAGCAGCGGCTCCTCGCCCTCCACGACGGGCAGGTCGGACCAGCTGATCTGGGCGTCCGGGCCGGCCCGCGACTCGAGCTGCGACTTCACCTCGGTGAGTACCGCGGCCAGGTCGACCTCACTGAAGCCGGTGGTGAGCCGGCCGATCCGGGAGAACGCCAGCAGGTCGTTGATCAGCCGCTGCATGCGCTGGGCGCCGTCCACCGCGAACGCGATGTACTGGTCGGCGCGCTCGTCCAGCTGGCCCGCGTAGCGGCGCTGCAGCAGCTGACAGAAGCTGGCCACCTTGCGCAGCGGCTCCTGCAGGTCGTGCGACGCGACGTAGGCGAACTGCTCGAGGTCGCGGTTGGACCGGGTGAGTTCCTCAGCCTGCACCTTGAGCTGCTCGTTCACCCATTCGATCTGGCCTCGCGCCTCGCGCACCTCGGCGAGTTCGTCGGCGATCTTGCGGCGCATGCCGTCCACGTCGTCGGCCAGGCCGGCCAGCTCTGGTGATCCGCTGCTTACGATGTGCCGGTCATAGTCGCCGTCCGCCACCCTCCGCACCTGCTCGGCGAACTCCAGCACCGGCCGGCTGACCAGCCGGTCGAGGAGCAGCAGGAGCAGGACGCCGGCCAGGATGATGATGCCCGCGGCGGCGATCTGGATCACGACCATGGTCTGGCTGCTGTCCCGGGCCGCGGTCGCCGCGGCGGTGCGCAGGATCTGGATGTCGGCCTGCATCTGCTCGATCGCCTGGCGCACCGAGTCGAACTGCGCCGTCGAACCCGCCGCGATCTCCGCGCGCCCG
>DASWMR010000017.1:0-3070 GCA_036399635.1 Actinoplanes sp.
ATGTCTCGATGTGCCGATCTTGGTCTGTTGATCTGTTGATCGAAGGAGACCGCAATGTCGCAGTCACTCAGCCGCCGTCGACTCCTGGGCGCCGCCGCCGGCGCCGCCACCACCCTCGCCGTTCCGGGCGCCGCCGTCGCAGGCGGTTCTGCCGCCGGGGCCGTGCACCGCGTGCCGCCCAACCGGATCAGCGTGCAGCTCTACACCCTCCGTGACCAGCTGGCCATCAACCTCGAGGCGACGCTCGCCGCGCTTGCCGAGATCGGCTACACCCGGGTCGAGCACGCCGGGTTCGTCGGCCGCACGGCCGCCGAGTTCCGCGCCGCCCTGGACGCGGCCGGCCTGCGCGCCACCTCCGGCCACGTCGCGATCCCGCAGCCGTTCGAAGCCGCCGCCTGGCAGCGGGCGCTCGAGGACGCCCAGGTGGTCGGCAACCGGTTCGTCGTGCACCCGTACTTCGGTCAGGGCCCGACCGGCCCGATCCGCGACGCCGCCGTCTACCAGGCGTTCGCCCGCGACCTCAACCGGGCCGGCGAGCTCGCCCGCCGGGCCGGGCTCAGCTTCGGTTATCACAACCACCACGCCGAGTTCCTGCGCCAGAACGGCACCGGCGGCTCCGGTACCAGCGGCTCCGGCAGCGGTCGCACCGGCTACGACATCCTCACCGGCGAGACCGACCCGCGGCTGGTGCACCTCGAGGTCGACCTGTTCTGGGCGTTCCGCGGCGCCACCGACCCGGTCGACCTGATCGCGCGCCACCGCGGCCGGATCAAGCAGGTGCACGTCAAGGACCTGAACGTGGCCGGCACCTTCGCCGACCCGGGCGACGGTCTGATCGACTTCGGCCGGATCTTCGCGCACTCCCGCGAGGCGGGCCTGGTCGAGTACATCGTGGAGCGCGATGACGCCGGCATCCCGCCGCGCGACCCGGCGGACGCGCTGGTCACCGCGCGCCGCGGCTACGCGTACCTCAAGGGGTTGAGGTTCTGATGTTCCGCAGAACTGCTCTGCTCGGCGCCGTCGGTGTCGCCGTGCTGGCCGTGCCCACCGGGCTGGCCGTTCCGGCCGTGGCGCACCCCGGCCACGACCTGCCGCCGTCGAGCGACTTCCAGAAGGTCACCCTCGACGACTTCCCGGGTGAGCCGATCGCGCTCGCCGTGCTGCCCGACCGCCGGGTGCTGCACACCGCCCGCACCGGCGAGGTGCGCATCCACGAGCCGTCCACCGGCCGCAACGTGCTGGCCGCCACGATCGATGTCTACCAGCACGACGAGGAGGGCGTTCAGGGCGTCGCGGTGGACGCCGGCTTCGCCCGCAACCACTGGGTCTACATCTATTACTCGCCGCCGCTGGACACGCCCGCCGACGACCCGGCCACCCCGACGGTCAACGAGGGCGACGCACCGTCCGAGGGCACCGCCGCCGACTTCGCCCCCTTCAAGGGCGTGATGCGGCTCTCCCGGTTCAAGCTGTCCGGCAACACGCTCCGGCTGAACACCGAACAGAAGATCATCGAGGTCGGCGTCGACCGCGGCATGTGCTGTCACGTCGGCGGCAAGATCGACTTCGACCGGGCCGGCAACCTGCTGCTCTCCACCGGCGACGACACCAACCCGTTCTTCTCCGACGGCTACGCGCCGATCGACGAGCGCGCGAACCGCAACCCGGTCTTCGACGCGCAACGCTCCGCCGCCAACACCAACGACCTGCGCGGCAAGCTGCTCCGGATCAAGGTCAAGAGCACCGGCGGGTACGCGATCCCGCGCGGCAACCTGTTCGCACCGGGCACCCCGAAGACCCGGCCGGAGATTTACGCGATGGGCCTGCGCAACCCGTTCCGGTTCACCGTTGACCCGGTCACCGACGTCATCTACCTGGCCGACTACTCGCCGGACGCGCAGGTGGCCGACCCGGCGCGCGGCCCAGCCGGCCACGGCCGCTGGATGGCCGTCGACAAGCCGGCGAACTACGGCTGGCCGTACTGCGTCGCGCCGGACATGCCCTATGTGGACTACGACTTCGCCACCGACACCTCGGGCGCGCCGTTCGACTGCGCCCGCCCGGTCAACGAGTCGCCGCACAACACCGGCCTGCGCACGCTGCCTCCGGTCGAAAAGGCCGAGGTCATCTACTCGTACGAGCTGAGTCCCGAATTCCCCGAGCTGGGCACCGGGGGAATCGGCCCGATGGGCGGCCCGGCCTACGACTACGACCGCCGCAACCCGTCCCGGATCAAGTGGCCGGCGTACTACGACGGGAAGCCGCTGTTCTACGAGTGGACCCGGGACTACGTCAAGGAGATCACCCTCGACCGCCGGGGCGAGGTGCGCGACATCGGCTCGGTGCTGCCGTCGATCGTCTTCGACAACCCGATGGACCTCGAGTTCGGCCCGGACGGCGCGCTCTACGTCCTGGAGTACGGCGACGGCTACTTCGCCGAGAACCCCGAGGCGCAGCTCGCCCGGATCGACTTCGTCCGCGGCAACCGCACCCCGGTCCCGCGGATCAGCGGCACCCCGCAGGCCGGCAACGCGCCGCTGACCATCACGTTCTCCAGCGCCGGCACGGTCGACCCGGACGGTGACCGGCTGCGCTACGCCTGGGACTTCGACGCCGACGGCACCGTCGACTCACGCGAGCCGAACCCGACGTACACCTACACCGCCAACGGCGAGTACCGGGCCACCCTCAAGGTCACCGACTCGACCGGCCGGTCGGCGACGGCGGAGCTGCCGCTGCTGATCGGGCCGCGGGCACCGGTGGTGTCGTTCGTGACCCCGGTGGAGGGCCAGCCGTTCGAGTTCGGCCAGACCGTGCAATTCGAGGTGCAGGTCGTCGACGACGAGCCGGTCGACTGCTCGCGGGTCACCGTGACCTACATCCTCGGCCACGACGAGCACGGGCACCCGCTGCAGACCGCGTCCGGCTGCACCGGCTCGATCACCACGTTCCTGGACGGCGGTCACGCCGGGCAGGACAACCTGTCGGCGGTGTTCGTCGCCTCGTACACCGACTCGGGCAGCCCGCCCCAGACCGGCACCGCACAGGTGGTCCTCACACCGGCCGCCGA
>DASWMR010000018.1:0-2290 GCA_036399635.1 Actinoplanes sp.
CCACGGCGGGCGGTGCCGACGGCTCCGGGGCGCCGTCGGACGGACTGCCGAGCCCCGCCGCCCGACGAGGGCGGCCGTTGCGCGTGCTGCTGGCCGACGCCGCCCCCATCCAACGGTCCGGCCTGCGCGCCGCACTCGCCGAGGCGGATGGCGCCGGTGTGGGTGGGGCTGCGGAGATCGTGGTTGCCGGCGAGACCGGCGACGGGGCCGAGGCGATCGAACTGGTCCGCCGGCTGCTGCCCGATGTCGTGATCACCGATCTCGTACTTCCGCGGATCGACGGGCTCGGGGTGGTCCGGGCGGTGTCCGCGGCCGGGCTGCCGGTGCGGGTGTTGGTGCTGGCCGCGCAGGACAGCGATGAACAGGTGCTGGCGGCGATCGCGGCCGGGGCGGCCGGCTACCTGTGCAAGGACGCGCCCGCCGAGGAGTTGGTCGCGGCCGTGCGGGCGATCGCGGCGGGCGGCGCGGTGATCACGCCGCTGGTGCTCGCGCGCATCCTGGCTCGGGTCGCCGAAGCACTGCCGGCACCGGAGACGACCACCACCTCGAAGCTCGACGCCCTCACCGAGCGGGAGCGGGAGGTGCTGGTGCATGTGGCCCGCGGACACTCCAATGCCGAGATCGCGGCGGCCCTGCGGGTCAGCGACACGACGATCAAAACCCACGTGGGTCACGTGCTGACGAAGCTGCGACTGCGCGACCGCACCCAGGCGGTGGTACTCGCCTACGAGACCGGCCTGGTCAAGCCGGGCGCGTAACGCACAAAGGACTGCCCGTGGAGCGGCCGGTACATCGGCTGCAGCGGATCACCGGTAACGATGTGGGCGTACGGCTGCTGGGTGGTCTTGGATCCCCATCGTGGCGCCGGGCGCTCGCTAAGCCGGCGGGATCAAGCGAGCGTTGGCGGGCCCGAAGGTCACGTCGACGCCCGGCGAGTAGAGGACGTTGGGCGGCGGGCCGGTGACGGCGATGCCCGCGGCGGCGACCAGGGTGTCGTCGAGGGTGAGCAGCTCGGCTCGGTGCAGGGGCCAGCGCGGGTGTTCGTTGGACAGGTGACGGGTACGTCCCCAGGCGCGGGTGTGCAGGCCCCAGCGGGCGGTGAGAAAGTGCTCCAGCGGCGTCGGGTCGGTGATCTCGGGGCCGATGCGGACGCTCATCCGGTTCACCGCCGGCCGGGTGGGGCGGGGCCAGCGACGGCGCGAGGTGTACGTCAGCACGTCGCCCTCGCGGGTCAGCCGCATCCGGGCCCACATGTACGGCAGGCGCAGGGACACCCGGGCGGTGAGCACCGGGACCAGGCGTTCGGCCTCCAGGGAGCGGAACACGACCGCTCGCCGACCGGCGGCGTCCACACTGTACAGCCGGACGTTCGTCTCGCAGAAGGTGCCCAGGTAGGGCACGCCGGGTCCGCCGAGGAAGCCGAACCCCTCCAGCCGGAAGCCGATCAGGCCGACGTAGGTGACGCCGTCCACCGTGTCGGGAACGGTGCCCGCCGGCAGCAGTGGCGCCACCCGCGCCGGGTCCACCGGCCAGTGCAGGAAAGTCAGGTCGGCCCAGCGCTGCACCAGCACCCGACGGCGCACGAGCCGGGCCGTCTCGGGCGTGACGTCCTCGGTGGGCATCCGGCCGCCGGCGGGAGGTACGCGCTTCATGAGGCCGAACCTACCGCCGGCGTGATGCAGGTAATGCTGCTTGGCGCCCCATCGTGGGCCGGGAGCGGCAAGAATGGGGCTGACGAATCCGACTCGGGAGGACCGGTCCTGAACTCACGACGACCGGCCGCGGTGCTCTTCGACATGGACGGCACCCTGGTCGACAGCGAAAAAGTATGGGACATTGCGCTGCACGAGCTCGCGGTTCGGGCCGGCGGTGAGCTCTCCCGGTCGGCGCGGCACGCCATGATCGGCAGCAGCATGGCGACCAGCATGCGGATCCTGCGCGACGACCTGGGCCAGCCCGAGCGGCCCGAGGCGCCGGACGTCGACTGGCTGACCGGTCGGGTGTTCGAGCTGTTCGCGGCGGGGCTGGTGTGGCGGCCGGGGGCACTGGAGCTGCTGCGCGCGGTGCGGGCTGCGGGGCTGCCCACGGCCCTGGTCACCTCGACCGGCCGCAAGCTGGTCGAGGTCGCCCTGGAGACCCTCGGCCGGGACAACTTCGACGTGGTGGTCTGCGGCGACGAGGTGGTCATGCCGAAGCCCGACCCGGAGCCGTACCGGACGGCGGCCGCCATGATCGGGGTGCCGATCGAGGAGTGCATCGCGATCGAGGACTCACCGACCGGGGTGGCCAG
>DASWMR010000019.1:0-2498 GCA_036399635.1 Actinoplanes sp.
CGCTCCGAAGGCGTGCCGTCCGTCCGTTCCTTGCTGTTTCACCAGTTCGGTGCTGTCGAAGGTGACCTCGTCGCGGCCCGAGTCGCGCAACTCGCGGCAGGCTCCGGTCACCGCCCAACCCCAGGAGGCGCTGCCTGAGGAGCCACCGGCCACCGAGGCCTGGGGCAACGTGCTGTCACCGATGCGCACCCGGATCCGGTCGACCGGTACGCCGAGCGCGTCCGCGGCGATCTGGGTCAGGATGGTCCGCGCCCCGGTGCCGAGGTCGGTCGCGCCGATCGCGATTTCGAAACCGCCGTCGTCGAGTACCCGGGCGCGGGCAGTGGACGGCTGGGCCATCGTCGGGTAGGTGGCACCCGCGACGCCCGTTCCGATCCACCAGTCGCCGTCACGGCGCCGGCGCGGGCGCGGATCCCGGCCCGCCCAACCGAAACGCTCGGCGCCGGCGCGCAGGCACTCGACGTAGTGCCGGCTGGTGAACGGGGCACCGCTCTCCGGCTCAACCGCGGGCTCGTTGCGGATGCGCAGCTCGATCGGGTCGATCGCCAGCTCCGCGGCCAGCTCGTCGAGCGCGCACTCCAGACCCAGCATGCCGGGCGCTTCGCCCGGCGCGCGCATCCACCTCGGGGTGGGCATGTCGAGCCGGACCAGGCGGTGACCGGTCCGACGGTTCGGGGCGGCGTACATGTGCCGGGTGGTCACGGCGGTCTGTTCGGCGAACTCGAAGAGCCGGCTGGTCTGCGAGTACGCCAGGTGGTCGATCGCGGTGAGCGTGCCGCCCCGCTCGGCGCCGAGCCGGATCCGCTGGATGGTCGGGGTGCGGTGCCCGACGACGCTGAACATCGCCTGCCGGGGAAGCACCACCTTGACCGGCCGGCCGACGACCTTCGCCGCGAGGGCCGCCAACACGGCATTGGGTCGGGCGGTGCCCTTCGAACCGAACCCGCCGCCCACATGCTCGGTCACCACGTGCACCTGGTCACCGGAGAGTCCGAAGAGGACGGCCACCGTGGCGGCGACCCCGGACGGGTGCTGGTTGGAGTCGTACAGGACCAGGTTTTCGCCGTCCCACCGGGCGATCGTGGCGTGCGGCTCCATCGGGTTGTTGTGCAGCGCCGGCGTTCGGTAGGTGACGTCGACCGAGACCGGCGCGGCGCTCAGCGCGGCGTCCACGTCCCCGCTCGACGTCTCGGACGGGAAATCGGGGTTCACCTTCTCCGGCGTGTAGAGATCGGGGTGGTCGGTGCGCAGCACCGCGTCGTGCTCCTCGGCCGTGATGTCGAGGCGCAGCACCTGCGCGGCCCGTCGGGCGACCTCCAGGCTGTCCGCGACCACCAGGGCGACCGGCTGGCCGCGGTAGCTGATCCGATCCGACTGGAGCACGTCGAGTTCCGGGTCGTCGCCGGACTGCAGCCGCGGGGCGTTGCCGTGCCACAGCACGGCGAGTGCGGCCTCGGTCGGATCGGCCAACACCACGTTGAGGCGGCCACGCGACACCGGTGACTGCACAATCCAGCCGTACGCAACGCGGTCCTGCGGATATTCGGCGGCGTACCGAGCGGCGCCAGTGACCTTCTCCGGTCCCTCCAGGCGGGCCAGCGGGGCGCCGACCGCGCCGGGCACAGTCGCGGTCATCGGGTCTCCTCCGCCAGCCGGCTGAGGACCGCGGCGGTCAGGTTGCGCAGCAGCGGGACCTTGTACGCGTTGTCGCGCAACGGCCGCGCCGCGGCGAGCTCGGCATCCGCGGCGGCCAGGAAGGACTCGCGGGTGGCCGGCCGACCACGCAGCGCGTCCTCGGCGACCATCGCCCGCCACGGCTTCGGCGCGACGGCACCGTAGGCCAGCCGGACCTCGCGGACGGTGCCGCCGTCGACGTCCAGGGCGGCGGCGACCGAGCCGACCGCGAAGGCGTAGGAGGCCCGGTCACGCGCCTTCCGGTACGCCGACCGGGTCGCGAACGGCAGCGCGGGCAGTTCCACGGCTGTGATCATCTCGCCGTGCTCGAGGACGGTGTCCCGTTCCGGGCTGTCCCCGGGCAGCCGGTGCAGTTCGGTCACCGGGATCGTGCGCGCACCCGCGGCCCCGTCGACGCGAACGACCGCGTCGAGCGCCGCGAGCGCGACGGCCATATCCGACGGGTGGGTGGCGATGCACGCCTCGGACCCGCCGAGGATCGCGAGGTTGCGGTGGTCGCCGGACCGGGCCGGACACCCGGAACCGGGCGCGTGCTTGTTGCACGGCTTGGTGGCGTCCATGAAGTAGCGGCAGCGGGTGCGCTGCAGCAGATTCCCGCCGGTGGTAGCCATGTTGCGCAGCTGGCCGGACGCCCCGGCGAGCAACGCCTCGCTGAGCACCGGATAGCCGGCGCGGATCCGGGGGTCGGCGGCCAGGTCGCTGTTACGCACCGTGGCGCCGATGCGCAGGCCGCCGTCCGGCAGCTCGGTGATCTCGTCCAGCGCAAGTTTGGTGACGTCGACCAGGACGTCCGGGGTGGCCAC
>DASWMR010000020.1:0-10703 GCA_036399635.1 Actinoplanes sp.
CTGCCCGCCGCCACCTCCTGCCCGCCGCCACCTCCTGCCCGCCGCCACCGGACGACGCAGGAACCGCCCTCGGCCGCATCCCCGGCGGTCGACTCACCAGACAGGACCGAGAACCATGTCACGCTCCAGCAGACGACGTACCACCGGTTTCGCCGCCGCCACGGCGCTCGCCGCCGCCACCGTGTGGGCCGCCGGCCTGCACCAGGCCGGTGCCGCCGAGGTCACCGGCGACGTCCAGGTACTCGCGGCCGGTCCGGCCGCCGCCGCGGCGCTCGCCGCCAACCAGGCAAGCCACGACAGCGCGGAGGATCACACCTGGAACGAGGCGGACGTCGTCGCGGTCACCCTGACCGGCTCGGGCGCCACCACCACCAGCCCCAATGTCACAGTCGCCGGCAGCACGGTCACGGGCTCCGCGGCCGGCACCTACCGGTTCTCCGGCTCGCTCACCAACGGCCAGATCGTGGTCAACAGCACCGGCACCGGCATCGTGCGGATCATCCTCAACGGCGTCACCGTCGCCAACAGCACGTCGTCCGCGGTCAACGTGATCGCCGCCGACGAGGTGCAGTTCGTGCTGCAGGCCGCCAGCACCAACCGGCTCAGCGACGCGAGCACCTACACCTACCCCAGTGGGGTGACCGAGCCGGACGGCGCTCTCTTCTCCGCCGCCGACACCACGATCACCGGCACCGGCACGCTGAACGTCACCGGCAACGCCTACGACGGCATCGTTGCCAAGGACGGCCTGGTCATCGACAGCGCGACCATCACCGTCACGGCCAAGGACGAGGCCATCCGCGGCCGCGACTACGTGATCGTCAACAGCGGCACGATCACCGCGACGGCCGGCGGCGACGGCATCAAGTCGACAAACGACGAGGACGCCACCCGCGGCTACGTCTCGCTCGCCGGGGGCACGGTCGGCGTGACCTCGACCGGCGACGCGGTCGACGCGGTCACCGACGTGATCGTCTCGGGCGGCACGCTGACCACCAAGTCCGGTGGCGGCAGCGCCACCGCGCCGGGCACCGCGTCCACCAAGGGCCTCAAGGCCGGCGCGCTCGTGGTGATCAGCGACGGCACCAACACGATCGACGCGTCGGACGACGGCATCAACTCGGACGCCAACGTCACGATCGACGGTGGCACCAGCACGATCACGACCGGCGACGACGGCGTGCACGCCGAGACGAACGTGACGGTCGCCGGCGGCACGACAAACGTGTCGAAGTCGGTCGAGGGCGTCGAGGGCCTGAAGGTGTACGTCACCGGCGGCTCGATCAGCGCCACCGCCTCGGACGACGCGTTCAACTCGTCGGACCCGACCGCGACCAACGACATGGCCAACTCGCCGAACGCGCTCATCTCGATTACCGGTGGCACGGTCGTGGTCAGCGGCGGCACCGACGGCCTCGACTCCAACGGCGCGCTGTCGATCACCGGCGGCACCGTGGTGGTCGCCGGTTCGCCGACCCGCGGCGGCGGCGAGGGCGGCCTGGACTCCAACGGTGCGCTCACCATCACCGGCGGCACCGTCATCTCGGTCGGCCTGAGTGCCTCCACCAGCCAGCTGCCCACCGCCGGTCAAGCCTGGATCTCGTACAACTTCAGCGCCAACCAGCCGGCCGGCACGGTCGTGCACATCGCCACCACGGCCGGCGTCCAGATCGCGTCCTTCCAGGCGACGACGATCTTCAAGGGTCTGGTCTTCTCGTCCAGCCAGATCACCCGGGGCACGTCGTACGCGATCCGCACCGGCGGTACCGTGTCCGGCACCGCGGTCGGCGGCAACCTCTACACCGGGGGCACCCTCTCCGGTACGCAGGTCGGCACCGTCACCGCCGGCACCAGCACCGCCAGCACCACCCGCGGCTGACCGCGGCCTGATCCCCCAGCGGCCCGCCGCCGCGTCCTTGCGACGCGGCGGCGGTTCGGGTTTTGCGTGTCCGCAGTGCGGACGGTTTTGCGTGTCCGTGGTGCGGACGGTTTACGTCTCCGTGGTGCGGATAGCGCCGCGCCGCTGCGCGTGGATGCCGGCCAGCACGGCGGCGATCAACACGGCCGCGACCGACGCGACCGCGGCGACCGGCGGCAGCACCTCGACCAGCCCGATCAACGCGACCGCCGGGATCACCACGGCCGGCCACGGCCAAGCGGCCCGCCACCGGCCGGAGGTGCCGGCCATCACCACGCCCACGCCGGCCAGATACAGCGCCACCCCACCGTGCAGCGCCCAGCGCCCGGGCGTGGTCAGGCCGTGGTCGGGGTGCACCACGAACTGCTCGATCCCGACCGCGGCGACCGAGAGCCCGAGAATCAGCGGCAGGTGCCCGTAGACGTACGCGTCGGCGACGCCGGTCTCCTCGTCGCCCTCGTTGATCAGCTCGCGCTTGCCGGCCGCGCCGCCGATATCGAAGTAGATCCACCACAACGCCGCGATGGTCACGAAGGCGAGCAGGGCGGCGAACACCGTCGGCCCTTCCCAGTGCTTGGCGTGCACGCCGGTGACGATCGAGGCCACCGACTCGCCGAGCACGAGCATCACGAACAGCCCGAACCGGTCCGGCAGGTGATCGAGATGCAGTGGCACGTTGTCGCCGTGCCGGGTGACGATCAGCGGAGCGACCGCCTCTACCAGGATTCCGACCGCCCAGAGCAGGTATCGGGCGGTGCCGTGCAGCGGCAGCGAGGCGGCCCAGGCCACCGCGCCGGCGCCGGTGCCGGCCAGGTAGATCCCGATCGTCGTGCGGGCGTCGGGCACATGCCGGTACGCCCGTGCGTACAGCAGCAGGAGCAGCACCCGGGTCAGTAGATAGCTGGCGGCGAACTTGGTCCCGTCGACACCTGTCGCGTTCTGCGCGGCGGCGGCCATCCCGACGACCGCCGCCGCGCAGCCCAGCTTGGCCACCCGGTAGAGCACGTCGTTGGTGTCGAACCGGTTGGCGTAGAGGGTGGTGGTCACCCACGACCACCAGGTGACCGTGAGCAGGGCGATGAACACGACCGCGCCGTGCAGGTCGAGGTGGTGCGCGAAGCTGTGCGCCAGTTCGGCGACCACCAACACGTACGCCAGGTCGAAGAACAACTCCAGCCGGGAAGCGCCGCGCTCCTCGTCGCCGGTCCGCAACTGCGGCGGGCGGATCAGCGGTGCGGGCCGTTCGGTGGTGTCGTCGCCGGTCACGTCGGCCGCCTCATGCTCGGGGTACGGATAACCCCAGGTGCCCCGCGCGCACCCGGTCCATGCCTGCACAACGACCGGCGTCGACAGCGCGCCAGCCGATCGCGACTGACCGTGACTATCGGTTCGCGCGCCGATGCCGCCTCCGCGTACGGCGTCATTGCGCATAGTGACGGCCGGCGCACGGGCGGCGGAGAGCGGCCGCGAGGCGGAGGCCACGGGCGTACGCCCGATTTGTCGCGCTCTGCTCCTGCCTGAGATGTCTGAGTTAGCCCTTTTGGTCGCTTCGCCTCATCGGTCCGGTTATCGGTATTGCGTCACGCTACGTAGCTTCGTATTGTCCTAATACGTCCAAGAGCGCGACCCAGTTACGCGGGTCGACAACACGATGAGTGACAGGGGGTGGCCGATGACCGCATCGCACAGTTGGACCCTCGTGGTCGCCGGATACGCGATCATGCTGTCCTGGCCGATCTCCACCGTCGCCCTGGTGACCTTCGCGGTGCGCTACGTCGCCTCCCGGCGGCAGGACGCGGTCAGCCGCGCGCTGCAGCAGGGCGACGGCACGCCGGAGCACTTCTGGATCATCGTGCCGGCGCTGAACGAAGAGGTCGTGGTCGGCAACACGGTCCGCGCGGCCCTCGCCCTCAGCGGCCCGGGCGGCACCCTCGCCCAGGTCCTGGTCGTCGACGACGGTTCCGACGACGCCACCCCGGACGTGCTGGCCGGTATCGACCACCCGCGGCTGCACGTGCTGCGCCGGGAACTGCCGGAGGCCCGCAAGGGCAAGGGCGAGGCGCTCAACGCCGCGTACCGCTTCATCGCCGACCGCACGGCGAAGGCCGGGGTCAGCCCGCACAAGGTCGTCCTCGGCATCATCGACGGCGACGGCCAGGGCAGCGGCAACATCCTGCTCGAGGTCTCCCGGATGCTGCGGGACATCACCGTCGGTGCGGTGCAAGTGCAGGTGCGCATCCGCAACCGCAACAAGCTCCTCGGTGCCGTTCAGGACCTGGAGTTCGGCGCGATCGTGAACGCCTGCCAGACCCTGCGGGACTCGCTCGACACCGTAGGGCTGGGCGGCAACGGACAGTTCACCCGCTTGTCCGCGCTGCTCACCCTCGGCGACGCGCCCTGGTCGGCCTGCCTGGTCGAGGACCTGGAGCTCGGCCTGCGGCTGCACCTCGGCGGTATCGGCATCCGGTACACCTCCCGCGCGTCGGTCACCCAGCAGGCCGTGGTGGACGTCCGCCGGCTCACCCGGCAGCGCACCCGCTGGGCGCAGGGCAACATGCAGTGCGCCCGCTACCTGCGCCGGCTGGTCACCTCGAAGCGGATCGGCCCGACCGCCCTGGCCGAGGTGCTGCACTACCTGGTCTCGCCCTGGCTGAACGCCCTGTTCACGGTCGGGCTCGGCGTCCTGGTCGCGGTCGCCACGATCGGCCTCGCGGCGGGCCACCCGATGGCGTTGCTGGCCTCCTGGGACGAGCTGGTCCACGGCGCGGAGGTCTGGCTGGTGGTCACCTTCTTCCCCGGCCTGGTCTGGGCGCTGGTGCACCGCTACCGCCTCGGCGACGAGAGCCTGGGACGCCTGTTGGTGGCGGCGCTGGCCTACCCCGCCTTCCTGCTGCTCGGCCTGGTGGCCACGTTCCGCGCCATCGCCCGGCAGGCCACCGGCCGGCAGGCCTGGGCCAAGACCGAACGGCTCGCCGAGGACCCGATCACCACCGCACTGCCGCTGGACGAGGACCACGCACTCGTACCGGCCCGCGAAGTCGCCCTGGCTGCCTGACCCCCGCTCCGCCCCCACCGTCCGACTCCAAGCTCCCGGAGAAAATCACATGTCGCTCCCCGAAGTGCACCTGATCGGCGGCACTCGCCCCGAAGCCGTGAAGCTGGCCCCGGTCGTGCTCGCGATGCGCGAACTGGGCGTCCTAACCCCGGTCCTGCTGGCCAGCGGTCAGCACCCGGCGATGGTCAGCCAGGCGCTCGCCGCCTTCGACCTGACCCCGGACATCACGCTGCACGTCGAGCGGACCACCGGCAGCCAGGCTGAGCTGCTGACCGAGATGATCCGCCGGCTCGATGAGCTGTGGGCGGAGCGTGCGCCCGCCGCGGTGATCGTCCAGGGGGACACCACCACCAGCCTGGCCGGAGCGCTCGCCGCGTTCTGGCGCCGGATCCCGGTGGTGCACCTCGAGGCGGGGCTGCGCTCCGGCGACCTCGACTCGCCGTTCCCCGAGGAGGCGAACCGCCGCCTGGTCGCCCAGATCGCCGCGCTGCACCTGGCGCCGACCCCGCTGGCCGCGACGAACCTGCTGGACGAGAACATTGCCGGCGGCAATGTGCTGGTCACCGGCAACACCGTGGTGGACGCGACGCTGGCCGTGGCCGGCCGCAACCTGCCGTTCCAGAACGCGGCAGTCGCCGCCGCCCGGGCCGGCAGCACCAACCGTCTCGTCCTGGTGACCGCGCACCGCCGCGAGTCGTGGGGTCAGCCGCTCGATCGGATCCTGAAGGCGATCCGCACGCTGGTGGCCCGCTACCCGGACATCGACGTGATCCTGCCGAGTCACCCCAATCCGGCGGTCCGGGCCCAGGTCGAGGCCGGCCTGGCCGGCATCAAGCGGGTCACCGTCACCGATCCGCTGCCCTATCCGGACCTGTCCCGCCTGCTCTCCGAGGCCTACCTGGTGCTCACCGACTCGGGCGGCATCCAGGAGGAGGCGCCGTCGTTCGGGGTGCCCGCGCTGGTGCTGCGGGAGGTCACCGAGCGGGTCGAGTCGCTGCATGCCGGCTGCGCCAAGCTGGTCGGCTCGGACACCGACCTGATCGTCGCCGAGGCCGCCGCGCTGCTCGACGACCGCGCCAGCCGTGACGCGATGACTGCCGGCGGCAACCCGTACGGCGACGGACTCGCCGCCCGCCGCACCGCACAGGCCACCGCCGCCCTGCTCGGCCTCGCCACCGCCCCCGTTGCCATGCCCGCCCTCGTCGTGAGTGGAGTGACCCGCTGATGCGTACCTCGAAGATGTCCCGCCGTGGAGTTCTCGCCGCCGGTATCGCCGCGACCGTGGCCGCCGCCCTCGGCTTCGGCGCGGTGAACGCGGACGCCGCCGTCACCCCGGCCGCTACCACCCTGGCCAGCAAGAGCGGCAAGGCGGCGCCCGGTGGCGGCACGGCGAAGACCCTGGTGCTGTACGACACCACCGGCCAGTACGGCTGGCTCGGCGAGGTCTACGCCACCCAGACCGCCAACCTGAGCTCGCACTTCGGCTCGTGGACCGCCGCGCCGGTGGCCAAGTACAAGGCCGGCGACCTGAGCGCCTACACCGCGGTCATCTACCTGGGCTCGACCTACGACGAGCCGCTGCCGACTGCTTTCCTGGACGACGTGACCGCCACCGCCAAGCCGGTGACCTGGGTCTACGACAACATCTGGCAGCTCACCGCGCGGGACACCACGTTCGCCGCCAAGCACGGCTTCACCAGCGGCGTGTTCGACTTCGCCGGCGTGGGCACCGTCGACTACAAGGGCACCAAGCTGACCCGGGACACCACCGACAAGTCCGGGATCATGAACCTGTCGGTCACCGACGCCACCAAGTTCACGACGGTGGCCAAGGCGGTCCGGCCGGACGGCACGACCTTCCCGTGGGCGGTGAAGTCGGGTTCGTTCACCTACGTCGGCGAGATCCCCTTCGCGTACGTCACCCACGACGACCGCTACCTGGCCTTCGCCGACCTGCTCTTCAACTCGCTGGGCAGCACCAGCGTCGAGCGGCACCGCGGCCTCGTCCGGATCGAGGACGTCGGCCCCGACTCGGACCCCGCCGAGCTGACCGTCATCGCCGACTACCTGTCGGCGCAGAAGGTGCCGTTCACCGTCGCCGTCTACCCCCGGTACCGCGACCCGAAGGGCGTGAACAACGGCGGCAAGGCGGAGGACTACACGCTGGCGCAGAAGCCGAAGGTGGTGGCCGCGCTGAAGTACATGCAGAACAAGGGCGGCACGCTGCTGATGCACGGCTACACCCACCAGTTCGGCAGCGCGCCCAACCCGTACGACGGTGTCAGCGCCAACGACTTCGAGTTCTTCACCGCGCACGTCAATGCCGCGAACTCGGTAATCTACGACGGCCCGGTCGCCGGTGACTCGGCCGCGTGGGCAACCGCCCGGATGGTCTCCTCCGCGCAGGCCTTCAGGGCCGCCGGCCTGGCCGTGCCGACCATCTTCGAGCCCCCGCACTACGCCGCCAGCGCGGTCGACTACCAGGCCATCAACACCGCCTTCGGCAAGCGCTACGACCGGGGCCTGTACTTCCCGGGCGTGCTCACCGGCGCCAAGTTCGACTACACCCGCCAGTTCGGCCAGTTCTTCCCCTACACCGTCCGCGACGTGTACGGCTCGGTCGTCGTCCCGGAGAACATCGGCAACATCGAGCCGGAGGCGTTCAACAATCACCCGGCCCGCCTCTCCGCCGACCTGATCGCCTCAGCCAAGCGCAACCTGGTAGTCCGCGACGGCGTGGCCAGCTTCTTCTACCACCCGTACCTCGGCACCGACCACCTCAAGCAGGTAGTGACCGGCATCAAGGCCGCCGGCTACACCTTCGTCAGCGCCAACTCAATGATCAGCTAACCCGGAAAAGTCGGCTACCGCGATGCACGCCTAACCCAGACCCCTTTCCCTGTTCAGCGTCGGCCGCCTCCCACCCGGGAGGCGGCCTTCGCCTTTCGCCCACACCGGTGAGCTGCACGATCCTCCCGGGGGGATGGCGGCCGTTGCGTGCGGGTTAGTTGCGGCTGGCCAGCATCTGGTGCGGATCGATCACGTACTTGCGGGCCGCGCCCTGGTCGAACTCGCGGTAGCCCTGCGCGGCCTGGTCGAGGGGGATCGGGGTGGCGTTGACGTTCTTGGCGATCTGCACCCGGTCGTGCAGGATCGCCATCATCAGCTCGCGGTTGTACTTCATCACCGGGCACTGGCCGGTCACGAACGAGTGCGACTTCGCCCAGCCCAGGCCGAGCCGCAGGGACAGTGAGCCGACCTTCGCCGCCTCGTCCACCCCGCCCGGGTCGCCGGTCACGTAGAGGCCGGGTACGCCGATCGCGCCGCCGGCCCGGGTGACCTCCATCATCGAGTTGAGCACGGTCGCCGGCATCTCCGTCCCGGCGTTCTGGCCGTGCCCGCGCGCCTCGAAGCCGACCGCGTCGACCGCCGAGTCGACCAGCGGCTGGCCGATCGCCGGCGCGTCCTTGCCGAGGATCTGCTGCACCTGCTCGGCCGGGTCGCCGGCGGCGACGTTCACCGTCTCGCAGCCGAAGCTGCGGGCCTGCGCCAGGCGCTCCTCGTTCAGGTCACCGACGATCACGACGGCGGCACCGAGCAGGTACGCCGAGGTGGCCGCCGCCAGGCCGACCGGGCCGGCGCCGGCGATGTAGACCGTGGAGCCGGTGGTCACCCCGGCGCTGACGCAACCGTGGTAGCCGGTCGGGAAGATGTCGGTCAGCATGGCCAGGTCGAGCATCTTCGCCATGGCCTGGTCGCGGTCCGGGAAGACGAGCAGGTTCCAGTCGGCGTACGGCACCATGACGTACTCGGCCTGACCGCCCACCCAGCCGCCCATGTCGACGTAGCCGTACGCCGAGCCCGGCCGGTCGGGGTTGACGTTGAGGCAGACGCCGGTCTTGCGTTCCTTGCAGTTGCGGCACCGGCCGCAGGAGATGTTGAACGGCACCGAGACGATGTCGCCGACCTTGACGAACTCGACGTCCGACCCGGTGTCGACCACCTCGCCGGTGATCTCGTGGCCCAGCACCAACCCGGCCGGTGCGGTCGTGCGCCCGCGCACCATGTGCTGGTCGCTGCCGCAGATGTTGGTGGCCACGGTCTTGAGGATCGCGCCGTGCGGGGTGCGGCGCCCGACGTTGGCCTTGTTGACCCCGGGGCCGTCCTTGAGTTCGTACGTCGGATAGTCGGTGTCGCGGATCTCGACCTGGCCGGGACCCTGATAGACGACTGCTCGGTTGGCCGGCATCGTTGCCTCCAAAGGTGAAGCGGACACTTCGTTACCCACCGCTACAAGGTGGTTACGCCGCTCCCGGCCATGCTGCTCGGGGTCGCAGGGAAACAAAACCGTCGATTGTGTCAAGAGCCGCTGATACTCGCATCGGCCACAAATCACCTGCCCCGGACCGATTCGCGGAGCGGGCGCCCCGGGCGGATAAGATCGCGTCCCCGCCCGAGCCCGCCCGAGAGGTAGCCGCGTGAATCCCACCGAACGCGCCCGGATCGGCAACACCGAGGTGCACGTGACCCGCCTGGGCCTGGGCCTGGCCCCGATCGGCGGGCTCTACGCGCCGGTCGGCGAGGCGACCGCCCGGGACACCGTCGAGCGCGCCTGGGAGCTCGGCATCCGGTTCTTCGACGTGGCTCCGCTCTATGGCAACGGGCTGGCCGAGCGCCGCGCCGGGCCGGTGCTGGCCGGCAAGCCGCGCGCCGAGTTGGCGCTCTCCACCCAGGTCGGCCGGGTGCTGCGCCCCGGCGGCTCGGCCGTCCAGGACATCTGGGCGGAACCGGCGGGCGAGACCCCGGTCTTCGACTTCAGCGCCGCGGGCGTACGCACGTCGTACGCGGACAGCCTCGCCCGCCTGCACCTGGACCGGGCCGACATCCTGCACCTGCACGATCCCGACGACCACTTCGAGCAGGCCGTCGCCGAGGCCCTGCCCGAGCTGGCCGAGCTGCGCGCACGGGGCCGCATCGGCGCCGTCTCGGCCGGGATGAACCAGACCAAGCTGCTCACCGACCTGGTCCGCACCGGCGAACTCGACTGCGTCCTGCAGGCCGGCCGCTACACCCTGCTCGACCAGACCGCCGGCACCGAGCTGCTGCCACTCTGCGCCGACCGCGGCGTCTCGGTGATCGCCGCCGGGGTGTTCAATTCCGGTCTGCTCGCCGACCCGCGTCCGGGTGCCTCGTTCGACTACGCCCCGGCCGGCGCCGACGTGCTCGAGCGGGCGCTGGCGATCCAGGCGGTCTGCACCCGGCACGACGTCCCGTTGCGCGCCGCCGCCGTGCAGTTCCCGCTGACCCACCCGGCCGTCACCGCCGTCCTCGTCGGCGCCCGCTCACCGGCCGAGGTCGAGGACGCGGTGCGGATGGCCGCGGTCGAGATCCCCGCCGCCCTCTGGCAGGATCTGCGCGCCGACGGACTGCTCTCGTGATCGTCGACGCGCACCACCACCTGTGGACCGCGGACTACGCCTGGCTGGCCGCCGACGAGCTCGCCCCGATCCGGCGCGACTACACCCTCGCCGACCTGCGGGCGGCGATGGCCACCGCCGGGGTGGACCGGACCGTGCTGGTCGAGGCCGGCCGCTGCGACGACGCCGAGACCACCGAGTTCCTCGCGCTCGCCGGCACCACACCGGAGATCGCCGCCGTGGTCGGCTGGGCGTCGCTGACCTCGCCCGCGCTGGCCGACACCATCGCCGGGCACCGCGCCGGGCCGGGCGG
>DASWMR010000021.1:0-2735 GCA_036399635.1 Actinoplanes sp.
GAACAAGGCACTGCTCGCCGCGCAGCAGGACAACTCGCCGGACGTGCTGATCGTCGACAACCCGGTGGTGTCCACGCTGGCCGACGCCGGCGTGCTGACCACCACCGGCGAGGTCAAGGTCGACACCGCTGCGGTCTCGCCGAACCTGCTGGCCGCCGGGCAGATCGGCGGCAAGACCTACGGCGTCCCGATCGGTGCCAACACGCTCGCCCTCTACTACAACAAGGACGTCCTGGCGAAGGCCGGCGTCGACCCGGCGGCCATCAAGGACCAGGCCGGGCTGACCGCCGCGCTGGGCAAGGTCAAGGCGGCCGGCAAGAAGGGCATCACCTTCTCGGCGATCGGCACCGAGGAGGGCAGCTTCCAGTACCTGCCGTGGTTCTGGGGTGCCGGCGCGCAGCTCACCAAGCTCGACTCGCCGGAGTCCGCCGAGGCGCTGAACCTGTGGACCGGTTGGCTCAAGGCGGGCCTGGCGCCGAACTCGGTGCTCAACAACACCCAGACCACCAGCTGGCAGGAGTTCGCCACCGGTGACTTCGCGTTCAGCGAGAACGGCACCTGGCAGCTCGCCAACGCGAAGAAGGCCGGCTTCGAGTACGGCATCATCCCGATCCCGTCGAAGGCCGGCGGCACCGCCCCGGCGCCCACCGGCGGCGAGTTCGTCACCGCACCGGTGCAGAAGGAGACCGCGCGGTACGCGGTCACCGAGAAGCTGATCGGCTGCCTCACCAGCGCGGACAACGCACTCACCACGGACACCACGCTGTCCTACATCGCGGCGACCACGGCCGTACAGGACAAGCAGGTCGCCGCCAACCCGGAGCTGAAGGTCTGGGTCGAGGCGGTCAAGGCGGCCAAGGGCCGCACCAGCGACGACCTCGGCACCAAGTACCCGAAGATCTCCCAGCCGTTGTGGACGGCGTTCCAGGCCGCGCTCAGCGGCAGCAGCTCACCGCAGGACGCCCTCGCCGCGGCCCAGTCCACCGCCGCCTCGGCGACTAAGTGACCGTGGTACACGACGTGTCAACACGGTCCGGGGTGGCGATCGCCGACACCCCGGACCGGCCGCCCGAGAAGGCGCGCAGCACACAGTGGGCGGCGTGGGCGTTCCTCGCGCCGATCGTCGTCTACCTGGCCGCCTTCTACGCCTATCCGCTGTACCGCAACCTGGACCTGAGCCTGCGGCACTACACGGTCCGCTCGTTCGTGCAGGGCGGGGCGCCGTTCAGCGGGCTCGACAACTACCGCACCGTGCTCAGCGACCCGACGTTCTGGCCGGCGCTGCTGCACACCGTCGGGTTCACCCTGTTCTCACTGGTCTTCCAGTTCGCCATCGGGATGGCGCTCGCGGTCTTCTTCGTGCAGAACTTCCGGCTCTCCACCACGCTGCGCGCACTCTTCCTCGTACCGTGGCTGTTGCCCTTGATCGTGAGTGCCTCGACCTGGTCGTGGATGCTCAACAGCGACTCCGGGGTGGTGAACGCGGCGCTGCGGGCGGTCGGCGCCGACCCGGTCAACTGGCTCACCTCACCGCAGTGGGCGCTGACCTCGGTGATCATCGCGAACATCTGGATCGGCATCCCGTTCAACCTGGTGGTGCTCTACAGCGGACTGCAGGCGATCCCGGCGGAGATCTACGAGGCGGCGTCGCTGGACGGTGCCGGCGGTTGGCAGCGGTTCTGGCGGGTCACCTTCCCGCTGCTGCGGCCGGTCTCGGCGATCACCCTGCTGCTCGGGCTGGTCTACACGCTCAAGGTCTTCGACCTCATCTGGATCATGACAAAGGGTGGCCCGGTGGACTCGTCGACCACGTTCGCGACCTGGTCGTACCGGCTCAGCTTCGGCAACCTGCTGCCCGAGTTCGGGCCGGGCGCCGCGGTCGGCAACCTGCTGATCGTGATGGCGCTGATCGCCGGTCTGGGCTACATCCGGGTGCAGCGCAGGGCCGCCGCATGACCGTCGCCAAGCACCTCAAGACCGGATTCGCCCTTCTGCTGACCGCGATCATGCTGTTCCCGGTCTACTGGATGATCAACGTGTCCTTCACCAAGGACACCGCGATGCGCGCCGACCCGCCGCACCTGTTCCCCTACGACGGCACGCTCGAGGGCTACCGCGCGGTGCTCGACCAGCAGCTGCCCTATCTGGGCACCAGCCTGCTGATCGGCCTCGGCACGGTGGCGCTCACCCTGCTGCTCGCCGCACCGGCCGGCTACTCGCTGGCGAAACTGCGGCCGCGCGGCGGCGGTGCGCTGAGCTTCGTGCTGCTGATCGCCCAGATGATCCCGGCGATCATCATGGCCATGGGCTTCTACGCGATCTACCTGCGACTGGGCGTGCTGAACAGCGCCGCCGGGCTGGTCCTCGCCGACTCCACCATCGCGGTGCCGTTCGGTGTGCTGATCTTCACCGCGTTCATGTCCGGCATCCCCCGGGAGCTCACCGACGCGGCGCTGATCGACGGCGCCTCGACCTGGCGCACCTTCCGTTCGATCATCCTGCCGGTCAGCCGCAACGCGGTCGTCACGGTCAGCCTGTTCGCGTTTTTGTGGGCCTGGTCGGACTTCGTCTTCGCCACCACGCTCGATGGCGGCGGCGACCGGCAGCCGATCACCCTCGGCATCTACCACTACATCGGCAACAACAACCAACAATGGAATGCCATCATGGCTACCGCCGTGGTCGCCTCCATCCCCGCGACGCTGCTGCTCATCCTGGCGCAGCGTTACGTGGCC
>DASWMR010000022.1:0-1893 GCA_036399635.1 Actinoplanes sp.
TGGTGGGCGAGCTCCGGCTTCTTCAACACCAGCTGGACGTGCGTCATCAGAACCAGGGCGCGTACGTTGTCCGGCTCGGCGGCCAGCACCGGGCCCAGCAGCTCGGCCGCGGCCGCCGCGTCGCCCCGCTGGAACTGGGCGACCGCCATGGCGACGGCCGTGGTCGTCGCGGTCATTGGACCCCTATCGCAGTTCGATGATCGCTTCCACGATCAGCCAGATGCCGAAGATAGCGAAGAGTGCGGCCGCACCGTACTTGATGATCTTTTCGGGCAGATGGCGGCCGAGCATCCGGCCGACCACGATGGCGAGCGCGTCCGCCGCCACCATCCCGATGGTCGAGCCCAGCCAGGTGCCGAACCAGCCGTGCTGAGTGGCCAGCGTGATCGTCGCCAGCATGGTCTTGTCGCCGAGTTCGGCCAGGAAGAATGCGCCGCCGACCGCCAGGATCGCCGATCCGGTGGTGCGCTCGGCCTTGTTCTTCTCCTCGTCGCTGAGCTTGTCACCGCGCAGCGTCCAGGCGCCGAAAACCAGGAAGGCCAGGCCGGCGGCGAGTGCGATCCAGCCGGTCGGCAGGGTGGCGCCGAGGCCATAGCCGATGCCCACCGAGACGGCGTGCACGACGGCGGTGGCCACCGTGATGCCGATGAGTACCGGCCAGGGTTTGAAGCGGGTCGCGAAGGTCATGGCCATGAGCTGGGACTTGTCGCCGAGCTCGGCCACGAAGATGACCGCGAAACTGATCGCCAGGGCGGCGAGGAAACCATCCACGAAAGGCACTCCCGGTATGGGGACCGGGAGGAGGCTGCCCAGGGCGACCTCGACCCGGCCGTCTTGAAACAGCCAAGTCGAAGGTCTCGCTCGCCTCTGACCGAGGCCGCGCGGCCGGACCCGGCGAACCGGAATCAGTATGTCGACCGCGACATTGGGAGCTACTCCCCTTCGCGATTCCCAGCATACCCACCGGTGCCGCGCCGGGACCCGGCGGTCCCGACGCGGCGATCATGCGGACCGGCGACCAGCACTCAGTGGCCGGCGACCAGCCGCTGCATCTCCAGGATTTCGGCCTTGCGCTGCGCGGCCTTCGGCGCAGCGGGGTCCGGCTGCGGGATCGGGGCGCAGCGCTTGTCCGACCGCTCACCGTCGACCCGCTTGGGGAGTACGCCGGTAGACAGATACCGGGCGATCGTGTTGTCCACGCATTTGTTGCCGAAGAGCGAGCCGGCATGGGTGGTGCCGCCGACGCCCTCGATCAGCGACGAGCGCGGGAACCGCTTGCGCACTTCGAGGCTGCCGGTGAACGGCGTGGCCGCGTCCAGTGACTCACTGATCAGCAACAACGGCGGCACGGTCTCACCGGAGACGGTGACCGGGATGCCGGACTTGGCGGCCCAGTTTCGGCAGGGCGCGTTGTACCAGGCGTTGGCCCAGGTCTCGAACGGCGCCTTGCGATGCATCTCGGTGTTGTCCGCGGTCCACTTGGTCCAACTCTGCGGCCAGGGTGCGTCGGTGCACTGCACGCCGAGGTAGACGGCGTAGTTGTTGTCGCTGCCCTTGGTCTGCGGGTTGTCCTTGTCGAACAGCGCCTTGAGCGGTGCCGGGTCGTGTCGGTGGACCCACGTGCTGAACGACCGCGCGATCTCCGTCCAGTTGAAGACGTAGTAGCCCGCCTGCAGGAAGATGTCGGTCAGCTCGGCCGGGCCGATCACCTTGCCGGCCGGCTTGACCGCCAGCTTGGCCTGCTCGGCGTAGAACCGGCGCTGCACCTCACGCGCGGTCGTGCCGAGCCGGAAGACCTTGTGGTGCTTCGCGATCCAGGCGAAGTACACCTTGATGTTCCGGTCGAACGCCCGATCCTGGTCCAGGTTCCCGTCGTACCAGACCCGGGTCGGG
>DASWMR010000023.1:0-3825 GCA_036399635.1 Actinoplanes sp.
TTTTGACCACAGAGGGTAGTGACAGCGGTGAGCTGCATCGGCGGGATCGAGGTCGAGGAACCGTTGTGGTTGTCTTCCGTCACTAGCAAGACTTTAGTAGGTGATCTTGTTAATTATGCTGAATAAGGGAAGACACGCCGGGTCAATCAGCGGGCTGGCGACTCGCCACTTCCCTATCAGCATCCTAGCAACCAGCGATGTTGCAGGTATTTACCCTGGCGCGAGCAGAATTCGCGATTAGTGAATTATCCATGGCGCCGTGGATTCTTGATCACGCAAGGTAGTCGTAGAACTACCATTTCTAGGCGGTCATCATGAAGGCATCGTTAGCCAGCGCCGCCGTCGGCGGCCTCCAAGGACACAGCGCGCTCTATCTGATTCCCGCCGGGATCTGCCTGCTGGTCGCTTTGCGTTACGTCCGCCGGGCGCTGTCACAGCTGGGGCCGGTCCTCCACGCGATCGTCGCGACGGCCGTGGTCGCCCTGTCGATCGGTGCCGCCCTCGCCCTGCTCGCCGCTGCCCTGCTCAGCCGGTGATAACCATGCCCGCCACCGTCGTTATGACCGCGCTCGCGTGCCTCGTGTTCATCGTACTGATCGAGCTCGTCGTCGCTGTTCTGCCTCTTGTGCTCGTCATCATCCTCGTCCCCCGTGAGGAACGCCGCGACCTCGCCGAACTCCTCGCCGCCGCGGACAGTCGCCGACGGCTCCGGCTCTGGCCGGCACTGCGGGTCGCCGCGGCCGCCCGCCGCCGGCGGCTCAGCCGTAGACGGCTCGGTTCGCCGCGCTGACCGCCGCCCGGTAGGCCGCCCCGGTCAGCTTCCGGTCCCGGGCCAGCGCGGCTTTGGCCGCGTTGCTCCCGGGCGCCCCGTGCACGCCGCCACCGGGGTGCGCCGACGAACTCGCCAGAAACAGCCGGTCCACCGGAGTGTCCGCCCGCCCCAGGCCCGGCACCGGCCGCAGGAACAACTGCTGGAACGCCGCCGCGGTGCCACCGCCCAGCGCGCCGCCGACCAGTGACGGATCCTCCCGCTGCATGTCGGCCGGGGAGAACACGTTGCGGCCGACCACTTCGCGGCGGAAGCCGGGCGCGTACTCCTCGACCACCGACTCCATCTTCTCGACCTGCGCGTCGATCTCGTCGGTGGACCAGTGCTGCCGGTGCGGCAGGTGCGTGTAGGCCCACACCGACTCGGTGCCCGGCGGCGAGTGCGCCGGGTCGGCGGTGGTCATCTGGCCCAGCAGCAGGAACGGGTGCTCCGGCAACGTGTTGGTGGCCAGGTCGGCCGCATAGTGGCTCAGGCCGTCGAGATCGTGCCCGAGGTGCACCGTCCCGGCGCCGCAGGCGGCACGGTTCTTCCACGGCATCGTGGTGCGTACCGCCCAGTCGATCTTGACCGTTGCACCGTCCCAGCGGAAGTGGGCGAGGTCGTCGACCAGCCGCGGCGGGAGCCAGCGGGAGCCGACCAGGTCAAGGTAGAGCGCCGGTGCGGGCACGTCGGCCACGACGGCGCGCCGAGCCCGGTAATCCTGCCCGCCCGCGGTGCGCACGCCCATCGCCCGGCCCCGGGCGACCAGCACCCGGGAGACCGGGGCGGAATAGACGATCGAGCCACCGCGTGCCTCCAGGCGGGCGACCAGCTCGTCGGTGATCCGCTGGGCGCCGCCGGCCGGCACCGGCCAACCGTGCTGCTGGCCCAGCATCGCGAGCAGCCAGCCGTAGACCCCGCTGCCGGCCTCGTCCGGCGACAGGTCGGTGTGCAGCGCGCACCCGGCCAGCGCCAGCGTCGCGCCCTCGCCGCGAAATAGCTCCGAACCCACCTGCCGGGCCGAGAGCAGCAGCCGTCGGGCCATCCGTAGCCCGTCCGCCGCCCCCAGCCGCCGGATCAGGCCCAGGCCGTGCCGCACCGGCGGGAACGGGTCGAGCAGCGTGTTGAGGAACCCGTCGGAGAGGGCCGCCCACTCGCGGTACGCCTGCTGCCACCGCTCGCCGTCACCGGCGGCGAACTGCTCCATCGACGCCATCGTCGTCTCGAGGTCGCGGCTGACCAGTGCCGCCCGGCTGCGGCGTCGCCTCCAGCACCAGCACCGTCCAGCCGGCGTCCGCCAGCAGATTTGCGGCTACCAGTCCGTTGTGCCCAGCTCCGACGACGATCGCATCTGCGGTCTCCACCTCATCGAACCTACCCACGTGCGTTTCCGGAAAACGGCCGGCGGGTAGATGGCCGAAAACATCCAGAGGGGTTCGGATTCGCATGAGCAGTGAGCCGACCGTCGACCAGGAGTCCGAGGTGGGCGCCGACGCGGCCACGCCCCGGCCCCTGCCCCGCAAGATCCGTCAGTTGCGCTGGCGTACCTGGCGGGGTGTCCTCTGGCGCAGCGCGGCCGGCTACGTCAACGACGACTGCTCCGACTTCGCCGCCGCGATGACGTACCAGACGGTGACCGCCCTGATCCCCTCGCTGGTGGTCATCGTCGCGCTGATCAATCTGGTCACCGACGGCTCGACGGTGCTGATCGCCACCGTCGGCATCCTGCACGACCTCGGGCTCGGCTCGGTGGTGGAGAACCAGGGCCTGCTGAGCGTGGTGCAGGCGCTGCTCGTACGGCAGAACTCGGCCCGCGTCCTGCTCGGCTTCGGCCTGCTGCTGGCGCTCTGGTCGGCCTCCGGCTACGTCGGCACCTTCACCCGCGCGTCCAACCGGATCTACGGCGTACGCGAGGGTCGTGCCTGGTGGCAGTTGGAACTGCTGCAGGTGGCCCTCGCCGCGGTGGCGCTGGTCCTGCTGGCGGCAGGCGGTGCCGGACTGGTCATCAGCGGCCCGCTGGTGGACGCGCTCGGCAACGCCCTGCACGCCGGCGCGAGCGCCCGGTGGATCTGGGAGTTCGGCCGCTGGCCGGTGCTGGTGGCGATCGCCGTCATGCTGCTGTCGATGCTCTTCTGGGTCGCACCGAACGTGCGCCAGCCCCGGTTCCGCTGGCTGACCGTCGGCGGCGCGGTCGCCCTGGTCGCCTGGACGATCGTCTCGTCCGGTTTCGGGCTGTACGTGGCGAACTTCGGTTCCTACGACCGCACCTACGGCAGCCTCGGCGCGATCATGGCGTTCCTGGTCTGGGTCTACCTCTCCAACATCGCCCTGCTGCTCGGCGTGGAGGTCAACGCGGAGGTGCAACGCGGCCGGCTGCGGCAGGCCGGCGAACCGGATTCAGTTGCTCCGCTCGCACCTCGTTTAGCCCCGGACGACGGGGGCACCCATTAGTGCGTAAGGCGGGAGACACGACGAAGGGATACACCGTGAGTACCGTTACCGAGTTCGTTGATGTCGACGTCCCGGTGCGCACCGCGTACAACCAGTGGACCCAATTCGAGGAATTCCCCCGGTTCATGGAGGGCGTCAGCGAAATCCACCAGCTGGACGCCACACGCACGCACTGGAAGACCGAGATCGCCGGCGTCAAGCGTGAGTTCGACGCCGAGATCACCGAGCAGCTGCCCGACGAGCGGGTGGCGTGGAAGTCGACCGAGGGCGAGAAGCAGGCAGGTGTGGTCACCTTCCACCGCCTGGACGACTCGCACACCCGGGTCACCGTGCAGATGGACTTCGACCCGCAGGGTCTGGTCGAAAAGGCCGGCGACAAGCTCGGCATCCTGGACCACCGGGTCAAGGGCGATCTCAAGCGATTCAAGGAATACATCGAGGGTCGCGGCATCGAGACCGGCGATTGGCGCGGCCAGGTGGACCGCCCGGGCGCGTAGTTTGGCGATTGGTGGGGATGGGGAACGGCCGCCGATCTGGCGGCCGTTTCGCGTTGCTCTCACCGGGCC
>DASWMR010000024.1:0-2683 GCA_036399635.1 Actinoplanes sp.
CACGCTCAGCGGCCTGGGCCTCGGCCTCACCCTGCCGCCGTCGATGGACGCCGCGCTGGGTGCGCTCGACCGGGCACGCGGCGGTGTCGGCAACGCCGTGCTGCAGGCGATGCGCCAGGTCGGCGGTGCGGTCGGCGTCGCGGTGCTGGGCACCGTGCTGAACGGCGCCTACCGCGACCGGGTGGCCGACGCCGGGCTGCCGGACGCGGCCCGGGAAAGCGTGTCGGCCGGCGTCGCGCTCGCCGGCGACCCGCACCAGTTGCACCTGGTGCAGGCGGCGTTCGCCCACGGCATGGCCGTGTCGCTGCTGGTCGCCGGGGCGGTCGCGCTGGCCGGCGCGGTGCTGGCGCTGGTCCTGATGCCGCGCCGGCCGGCCCGCCCGCCGGTGCCGCCGGTCACCCCGGTGCTGGCAGAATCGGGGGTATGACCTCGTCCCTCCCGGCCGGCCTGCGGGAACGCAAGAAGGCGAAGACCCGCGCGACCATCCGGGAGACCGCGATGCGGCTTTTCGAGGAGCAGGGGTACGCAGCGACGACCGTCGACCAGATCGCCGATGCGGCCGAGGTCTCGCCGAGCACCTTCTTCCGCTACTTTCCCACCAAAGAGGACGTCGTCCTGACCGACGACTACGACCCGGTCATCCTCGCCGCCGTGCGCGCCCAGCCGGCCGGGATGCACCCGATCGACGCGATCATCGGGGCGATCCGCACGGTCTTCGGCCGGATGACCCCCGCGGAGGTCGACGCCGAGCGCCGCCGGCAACGGCTCTTCCAGGCTGTGCCGGAGCTGCAGGCGCGGATGATGCAGCAGACCAGCGCGGTGCTGGAGCTGTTCGCCGAGGCCATCGCCGAGCAGTGCGGCCTGCCACCGGACGACTTCTCGGCCCGGGTGATGGCCGGCGCCGTCATCGGCGCCGTGCTGGCGGTCCTGCCGCCCGGCCGGGACGGCGACCACGGCTTTCCGGACCTCGACCGGGTTACCGCCGCCCTCACCCTGCTCCGGGACGGACTGCCACTCGGGGGCACAGCGGCGGATTGAACAACTCTCATGTTGGGTAGAGCGCGTCCATGACGACCCTCGCCGCGGAGGCAATCACCGACGCCGGATCCGGACAACTCATCCTCGCCGCCGTACTGGGCATTGTGGTAGTCATCCTGCTGATCGCCTGGGCCAAGTGGCATCCGTTCCTGGCGCTGATCCTCGGCTCGGCGACCCTCGGCCTGGTGGCCGGGGCGTCCCCGGGCGACACCGTCACCTCGTTCACCGCCGGGCTGGGCAGCACGGTCGGCAACGTCGGCCTGCTGATCGCGCTCGGCTCGATGATCGGCGCGCTGCTCGCCGAGTCCGGCGGCGCCGATGGCATCGTCAACCGGATCGTCAACTCGGTCACCGGCTCGGCCCTGCCCTGGGCGATGGCCGGCGTCGCCGCGCTGATCGGCCTACCGCTGTTCTTCGAGGTCGGCGTCGTGCTGCTGGTGCCGATCGTGCTGCTGGTCGCCCGGCGCACCGACATCGGCCTGCTGCGCATCGGCATCCCGGCGCTGGCCGGCCTGTCCGTGCTGCACGGCCTGGTGCCGCCGCACCCGGGACCACTGGTCGCGATCACCACCCTGAACGCCGACCTCGGCCTGACCCTGATGTTCGGCCTGATCTGCGCGATCCCCACGGTGATCGTCGCCGGCCCGATCTTCGGAAACTGGATCGCCAAGCGGGTGCCCCTGGCCGTGCCGCAACTCCTCGTCCCGGCCGGCGCCGGCGAGCCCGTCGCCCTCTCCGGCCCCGCCGATTCCGGTCCTTCGACGTCGTCCGGCCCGGGTGCGCCCGTCGCTGAACGGCCGTCGCACTCCGGCCCCGCCGGTGGGCAGGACTTCGTCGACCGCGACGACCTCGGCAACGCCGGCACCGGCGCGCCCGGCGAGCTGGTCGACCGCCAGATCCCCGCGGGCCGGCGCAACCCCGGCTTCTGGCCGGCCGTGCTGACCGTGCTGTTGCCGATCGTGCTCATGCTGGCCCGCGGCATCGGTGAACTGCTGCTGGACAAGGGCAACGGCGTCCGCGACGCGTTGGACGTGCTCGGCAACCCGCCGGTCGCGCTGCTCTTCGGCGTTCTGCTGGCGATGTGGTCGCTGGGCAAGCGGGCCGGCTTCGACCGGCAGCAGACGTCCGCGGTGATCGGCGGCGCACTGCCCCCGATCGCCGGCATCCTGCTGATCGTCGCCGCCGGCGGCGGTTTCAAGCAGGTCCTGGTCGACGCCGGAGTGGGCAACGTGGTCGCCGACGCGGCCAAGGACGCGAACATCAGCGCGCTGGTGCTGGGCTTCCTGGTCGCGGTCGGCATCCGGGTGGCGACCGGTTCGGCCACCGTGGCAACGATCACCGCCGCGGGCATCGTGGCACCGCTCGCCGCCACCTTGGACAAGCCCGAGGTCTCGCTGCTGGCCCTGGCGATCGGCTGCGGCTCGCTGTTCTTCTCGCACGTCAACGACGCCGGCTTCTGGCTGGTGAAGGAATACTTCGGCATGACCGTCGGCGAGACCATCAAGACCTGGTCGGTGATGGAGACGATCATCTCGGTGGTCGGCTTCGCCTGCGTGATGCTGTTGAGCCTGGTCGTCTGACGGGCGGGGCGCATCCCCGGGCGGGGATGCGTAGTTAACGACGAATGTGCCGTACTTCCGGAACG
>DASWMR010000025.1:0-1833 GCA_036399635.1 Actinoplanes sp.
CCGGTCCGGCCCGATCGGCAGTACGCCGTCCGGCAGCGCCTCGAGCAGCGTAGTCTGCGCGCCGACGTCGGTGAACACCGAGGCGAACTCGGAGCCGATCACCCCGCCGCCGATGACCGCGACCCGCTCGGGCAGCACGCCGCTGCGGGTGCTGTGGTCCGAGGTGACGATCCGTTCGCCGTCCGGTTCGAAGCCGGGGATGCCGCGCGGCACCGACCCGGTGGCCAGGATGACCGCCCGGCCGCGCAGCACCTGCCCGTCCACCTCGACCCCGCCGTCGGCGGTCAGTCGCCCGTGCCCGTTGACGACTGTCACCGTGCGGCGCTTGAGCAACGTGGACAGACCCCCGACCAGCTTGTCGACCACCCCCGTGGTCCGCTGCTCCACCCGGCTCCAGTCCGGCCGGAACTCGCCGCCGCCGGAGGGCATGATGCCGAAATCAGCCGCATGCGTGGCGGTGCGGTAGACCTCGGCGGTCTGCAGCAGGGCCTTGGCCGGGATGCAGCCGCGGTTGAGGCAGGTGCCGCCGACCCGGTCCCGCTCGACCATCGCGATGCTCAGCCCCGCCGACGCGCCATAGAGCGCGGCGGCGTACCCACCCGGCCCGCCGCCGAGGATCACCACGTCGAAGTCGTCGCTCATGAGATCGCCACCCGGCGCACAATGTCGATCACGTCGGCGGTGGCGGGCAGCATCGCGTCCTCCAGGGGCGGGCTGGTCGGTATCGGGGTGTTCAGCGCGCCGATCCGGGTCACCGGCTGGTCCAGCGACCAGAAACAGTGCTCGCTGAGCTCGGCGGCGATCTCCGCCCCGTACCCGAGCCGGCGGGGTGCCTCGTGCAGCACGACCGCCCGTGCGGTCTTCTCGACCGACGTCCGCAGGGTGTCGAAGTCGAGGGGCACCAGCGTGCGCAGGTCGATCACCTCGACCGAGATGCCGTCGGCGGCGAGCGCTTCGGCGGCCTCCAGCGCTTGGTGCACCGCTGCCCCGTACGAGATGAGCGTGACCCGGTCGCCGGGGCGGGCGATGCGTGCCTTCCCGATCGGCACCGGTTCGAGGTCGAGGGGGCCGGGTGCCTTGATCCGCCGGTACAGGTACTTGCTCTCCAGATAGAGCACCGGGTTGTCGTCCCGGATGGCGCTGCGCAGCAACCCGGCCGCGTCCTCGACGGTGGCCGGCGCGACGATCTTCAGGCCGGGGGTGTGCGCGAAGTACGACTCGATGCTCTGCGAGTGCGTCGGCCCGGCCCGCAACCGCGCGCCGAACGGGCACCGGAACGTGATCGGCATGGCGTCGCCGGTGCGATAGTGGTGCCGCGCGATGACGTTGGTGATCTGGTCCCAGGCGGTGGAGATGAAGTCGGCGAACTGGTACTCGACGACCGGACGCAGCCCGTTGAGCGCCGCGCCGGCCGCGAGCCCGGTGAAGCCGGACTCGGCGATCGGGGTGTCCACCACTCGGCGTTCGCCGAACTTGTCCAGGAACCCCTTGGTGACCTTGAACGCGCCGCCGAACTGGCCGACGTCCTCGCCGATCAGGAAGACCGACTCGTCGGCCTCCATCTCGGCCATCAGCGCCTGGCTGACCGCGTCGAGATAGGTGACCTCATTGTCCGGCATAGACCCGCTCCTCCTCCCGGTCCGGCACCGGCATCGGATCCGACAGCGACTTCTTCCGGGCCGCGATGGCCTGCTGCCGGGCCTCCTCCCGGATTACCGCGATCTCCTCCTCGGTGGCGAACCCCGCCTCGGTCAGCTGCCGGGCCGCGATGTCGAGCGGGTCCTTGGCGCTCCACTCGTCGAACATGGCCGGCGGCACGTAGTCGGCCGGGTC
>DASWMR010000026.1:0-2600 GCA_036399635.1 Actinoplanes sp.
GCGCTCGGCGTGGCGCACCAGCCGGGTTGCGACACCCCGCCGGGCGTACGCGGGCCAGACGTAGACATGACGCAGTCGGTCGTCCCGCCACCCCGCGAGGCCGGCGACCTGTTGATCTAGCCGGGCCACGAAGAGCTGGTCCTCCTCTATCATCGAGCGGAGTTCGGTCTCGTCAACGTCGGCGAGCAGGGTGGCCACCTGCTCGGGTGAGTACGCGGACGGCGCTTGACCGGCGAACGCCGCATGCCTGATCTGCAGCAGGCGCGGCACGTCGGCCGGCGTCGCGAGCTCGATGGTCGACGTCATGGCCGATCGTTCCGGCTGGGGGCGGCGCAGTGGCGTACCGGGTGGAGTACAACGGCGAGGATGTCGAGCTCGCCTCGCTGGACGCTGCCCTGGACGCCGCCCGGCACGCGATCGCCACCGATGTGGGTGCGCTGGACGGCTGGGCCGTCGAGCACGATGAATCGATCAACGACTGGTTCGTGCAGGCGGTGCGGGACGGGCGGCGCTTCGGGCCGACCGCGGTGGTCTCCGGGCCGGAGTCGATGGTGGCCGACCGGTCGCGCGGCGGGCACCGGCGCGGCCCGAACGTGTTCGAGGAGTGGGAGCGCCGGGTCGTCTTCGTCGGCGAGACCCCGGCCGAGGCGTTCGAGCTGGCCGCCGAGTGGCTGGCCCGGCGGCCCGACCTCGAGTTCCTCGCCGACGTGGGCTGGCACTACACCGCGGACGGCCACCAGCTCCGCGTCTATTACCGGGACTGACCTCATCGCGTACTAACGTGCCTGCTGGTTGAGTTGGCGGGCCAGATCCGTCCGCAGCTTGTCGAAGTCGACGCCCTTCTCCTTGAGGATCAGCATGCCCAGGCCCTCGCCGTCGCGCAGCAGGCCGAGCATGATGTGCTCGGGCGCGATGAACTTGTGGCCGAGCCGCAGCGCCTCGCGCAGCGACAGCTCGAGAACCTTCTTGTTCCGGCGGGTGAACGGGATGTGCCCGCTGCCGGGCTCGCCGCCGTAGAGCCGGCCGAACAGTCCGCGCTTCTTCTTGACCGGCCGGGGCAGGTGCAGTGCACCCGCGCCGAAGTTCGCCTCGATCGCGGCCCGCACCGCGCCGAGGTCGATGCCGATGGCCTTGAGCGCAGCCGCGTCCTCCGCGTCCGCGTCGGTGAACGACAGGTCGGGGGCGGTCGCCGGATTGACCCGTCGCCGTACCTCGGCCCGCACGAAGTCGGCGTCGACGCCGGTACCGTGCAGTAGGCCGATGATCTTGCTGTCGTCCGTGGCGAGCAGGGAGATCAGCAGGTGTTCGGTGCCGATGTAGGGGTGCCCGAGTTCGCGGGCCGCGGCCTGGGCGCCGGTCACGGCGCTGCGTGCACCGGCGGTGAATCGCTCGAACATCTCTCAGTCCTCCCGTGGGTCTTGCATCGGCATCAGGCGAGCGTGCTTCTTGTGAACGCCCTGGCGGGTCACCTCGAGGGCGTCCGCGATCTCCTGCCAGGACCAGCCCTTGTTACGGGCGTTGGCCACCTGGAGATGCTCCAGGCCTTCGAGTAGGCGGCGTAGCGCCACCACCGCGCGTAGCCCGACCCGGGGATCGGCGCTGCTCGCCGCCGCGGCGAGATCGGTTGCTTCGGTCATGCCGTCAACTTACGTTGACAGTGCGACCATGTCAACCATGGTTGACGAGTTGGGCAAAAAGAAGGCCGGCCCGAAGGCCGGCCACCCTTTACCGGCCGCGGCCGGTCTTCTCCTGTAGTTCGTCGATCTTGCGGGACGCGTCGGCCTTGGTGAGGCCGTCCGGGACCTCCTCGTGCGCCTCGGTGGCAAGCGTCTGCAGGTACGACTCTTGAGCGCCGGTTGCCGGCTCGTCGCCCGTGGTCCAGTCCGACGGGTCCTTCTCGGCGTTCGTCTGGTCCGTCATCGCGATCAACCCTCCGGTAGTCGAAGCTCAGGTGTTCGAGGTCGATGTTCGAACGCCTGTACCCCTACCCGGCGTAGGTCAGTTCCATGCCCGCGATGTGGTGGTAGGCCGCATTCAACTCGACCGGGCGATACACCGGCGCGGTGACCGCGAACGGCGCGCCGAAGGGATCGATCATCTCGACGTAGCAACCCAGCCCCATCTCGACCGGCCCCGCCACGGTCCGGCCGCCCAGCCGGGCACACTGCCCGATCGTCTCGTTGGCGTCGGCGACCTGGAAGGACGGCTGCCAACGTGCCCCGTGCCGGCCGGTGATCAGGCCGGCCACCGAGTCGTGGGCTGCGGTGAGCCACTCGCCGCTGCCGAACTCGTGGGTCAGCGACCAGCCGAACACCGCCGAATAGAACGCGGTCGCCCCGGCCACGTCGTCGGTGAGCAGATCGGACCAGGCCATCGTGCCCGGCTCGCCGCGAAGCTGGGTGCCGGCGAACCCGGCCGCCTGCCACAGGCCGAAAACCGCACCGGCGGCGTCCGCGACAATCACGCTGCGTCCGCCCGGCCGCTCTTCCGGCGGGGTCAGACCACGCCCGTACGCCTCGCGGATGCCGTCCACCGTGGCCTCGAGCGCCGGGGCCGCCAGATAGGTGAGCCAGCCCTCGGGTCGGTCCGAGCGGCCATGA
>DASWMR010000027.1:0-3696 GCA_036399635.1 Actinoplanes sp.
CGACCACGCTGATCCCCTCGCTGAGCGTGTCGACGATCGTCGTCATCAGCTGCGCCTGCGCGCGCAACTCGGTGGTGAGCCGGTCCCGTTCGTCGCGGGACAGGGCGAGGGCGAGCCCGACGACCGCGACCATGCCGACGAACAACTGGGCGATCAGGGCCCGGACCGCGTGTGATTCGATCATGGCGAACGGCCCGTCGCCGTGCAGGGTGAACAGGATCGCGATCGAGCCGAACGACAGGTCGTGCAGGATCACGAAGGTGGTGTGCATCCGCAGGCCGGCCCACACGGTCACGCTGATCACCGCGAAGGCGACCGGCAGGCCGTCGCCGAGACCGAAGGCGACACAGTACGCGGCCAGCGACGACGCGACCAGTGCGGCGTACTCGAGGCGCTTCACCACGGGCAGTGCCCGCCACCAGGCGGTGCCGATGCCCGGCTCGTGTCGACGTAGCCACCAGTGGTAAAACAGGTGGCCGACGCGCAGTATCGCGACCCCGACGAGCAGCACGCTGACGGTGTTGCGGGTCAGCCACACCACCGTGGTCTGCCACCCATAGGTGCCGGAGACCAGCCACACGCCGGTCGGCCCGATCAGGGCCCCGCTGGCAGTGGCCAGCCCGGCCGCGGCGATCAGCCGCCACAACTCCCGCAGGCGCGACAGCGCCGGCACGCCGTGCCGGCCGCTCTGGAAGCTCGGCAGCCAGCGGGCGGCGAGGTACGCGAACACCAACGCCTGCACCACGTTGGCGACCACGAAGAACGCCGCCAGCGCCGCGCTGGAACCGGTCGCCATGTTGACGAGCATCGTGATTCCAACCAGCGCCAGCACGTCCAGCCACCGCCACCGCGATCCGCGCTGCACGACGAACCACACCGACAGCACACCGGCCGCCGGCCAGACCAGGCTCAGGTTGGTCGCGTCCATGACGGTCAGCCGGCCGGCGTAGGTCGCTAGCAGGTAGAGAGCCGCGAAGCCGGCGGTCCGAGCCGCCGACTGCCGGAACGTCATGGCAGGGGTGCCCGGCCGGCGCGCGACAGCAACTGCCGGACGATGTCGGCGAGCGCCGCGTCGTTGACCGGCTTGATCACGTAGAGCGCGTCGACCGCCTCGATCCGGGACCGCATCGCACCGCTCCACAGCACGGTCAGGAAGGCGATGGGCAGCCCCGGCTCGCGGTCGCGTAGTCCGGCCGCGAGCGCCAGCCCGTCGTCGCCGGGCAGGTCGACGTCGAGGATGGCGGCATCGGGCAGGCCCTGCCGGTCGACCATGGCCAGGGCCGCGGCGGCGCTGTCGGCCGCGGCGACGGTGTGGCCGGCGGCGGTGAGCCGCCGCACCAGCAACGCCAGTAGGTCGGCCTCGTCGTCGACAATCAGCAACCGCGCCATCTGCCAGGCCTTTCGAACGGCTGACCTTCCTATCGGCGTACGAACGTGGTTGCTGAACCTCAGCACCGGCCAACACCTGCCGATCTTGGGAGACGGAGTCCGCCTTCGTCGTTGGCGGGCCGTTCGGGTGGGGGAGATTGGCATGAGCGGGTCGGCGACGGCACAGACCTCCCGGCGGAAGTTCGCTGACCTCAAGGTCGGCACCAAGATCGTTTTGGCGGTGACGGTGATCGCCGTCGTGGCCGTGGTGACGGCGGGGGTGGCCTGGACGCGGATGAACTCGCTGGACGGTCGCGTCCAGGGACTGCGCACCAACAACATCACCCGGCTGGACGCCCTGGTGACCCTGCAGAACGGCATGGCCGACATGTACCGGGCGCTGTTCATCTTCAAGCTCGTCACCACGGACGCCGACCGGGCGAAGTACGCGGATGAGACCAGGAAAGCTCAGGCCGAGGTCGACACGGCGAGTACCAGCTACCAGGCGGCACCGGATTCCTCGGCCGAGTGGCGGACCCAGACCGAAGCGTTCACGAAAGCGTGGACCAACTACGCCGCCCTGTTGAACTTCCTGTATTTCCAGGACGAGCCGCCGTCCGGGGTCGTCCTCCCGCCGACCCTCCAGGAGAAGTACAAAGTCTGGACCGACTCCGAGAGCACCATGAACACCGCGGTGGACAAGCTGTTGAAGCTTGAGCGGGCCCAGGCTGATCAGGCCGGCGAAGCCGCGCACACGGACGCCACGACCGCGGAAAAGGTGATCATCGGGCTGGTCACCGTCGGGGTCCTCCTCGCCCTCGCGATGGCGCTCGTGGTCGGCCGGGGCGTCTCCCGGCGCCTCGCCGGGGTCCGCGACGTGCTCGACGCCGTCGCCGACGGCGACCTCACCAGGACCGCCACGGCGACCGGCGGCGACGAGGTCGGCATGATGGCCGGCGCGGTGAACCGGGCGACCGCGTCGCTGCGGCAGACCGTCGCGACGCTGGCCGACTCGTCGCGCGTTCTCGCCGACTCGTCGCACCAGCTGTCGGCGTCCGCCGAGGCCATCGCCGGCAACGCGCACGACACCTCGTCACAGACCAGCCTGCTAGCCACCGTCTCCGAGGACGTCTCGCGCAGCGTGAACACGGTGGCCGCCGGCACCGAGGAGATGGGTTCGGCGATCCGGGACATCTCGCAGTCGGCCAACGACGCCGCCGCGGTCGTCGCGCAGGCGGTGGCCACCGCCGCGGCCACCAACGCAACTGTCGCCAAGCTGGGCGAGTCCTCGGCCGAGATCGGCAACGTGGTCCGGGTGATCACCTCGATCGCCGAGCAGACGAACCTGCTGGCACTCAACGCCACCATCGAGTCGGCCCGGGCCGGCGAGGCCGGCAAGGGTTTCGCCGTCGTCGCCAACGAGGTCAAGGACCTGGCACAGGAGACCGCCAAGGCCACCGAGGACATCTCCCGCCGGGTGGAGACCATCCAGGCCGACACCGAGGGTGCGGTGCACGCCATCGAGCAGATCTCGGAGATCATCGCGCACATCAACGACTACCAGATGACCATCGCCTCGGCAGTCGAGGAGCAGACCGCCACCACCCAGGAGATGAGCCGGTCCATCGGGGAGGCCTCGCAGGGCACCGCGAGCATCGCCGGCACCATCGCCGGGGTCGCCGAGGCGGCCCGCACCACCACCGTGACGGTCACCGACACCCAGCGCTCCGCCGAGGAACTGGCCCGCATGTCCACCGAGCTGCAGGCCGTGGTCGCCCACTTCAAGGTCTGAGCCGGCTACTCCGGAGCGCGGGTGAACCGCACCCGTGCTCCGGGGCGCAGCTGGGCCGCCCGGTCCGCCGCGGCCGGGGTGAGCACGGCGATCACCGGGTATCCGCCGGTGACCGGGTGGTCGGCCTGGAACACGATCGGCCGACCGTCCGCCGGCACCTGCACCGCGCCGCGGACGACGCCCTCGCTGGGCAGCTCTTCGGCCCGGCACCGGGTCAGAGCAGGCCCATCCAGCCGTACGCCGACCGAGTCGCTCGCCGCAAGCACGGTGTACTCCGCGCTCAGCAGCGTCTCGACGGCCGCCGCGGTGAACCAGTCGTCGCGCGGCCCGAGATCGACCTCCAGCGGGCCGTCGCCGAGGGCCGGAAGCGCCACCCGGCGCGGGGCGGCGAACGAGGTGCCGATCGGCAGGATGTCGCCGACGGCCGGGCGGGGCGGACCGAGCCCGCCGATCCGGTCGGTCGACCGCGAGCCCAGCACCGGCGGCACCGCGAAGCCGCCCCGCACCCCGAGATAGCTGCGCAGTCCCCGCTTGGG